>JBAVVQ010000302.1:0-12228 GCA_049697375.1 Rhodomicrobium sp. | reverse complement strand
CAGCAAAGGCTCATCGCGCAGGATCGCCCTCATGACACGGATCGGGCCTGCGTGCGTGACAGCAAGGACAGGGCCTTCGCTGGGCTGAAGGCTCTTAAGCCACGAAGCGCACCGCTCCGCCATCGCGGTCAGTGTTTCGCCGTTGGGGGGCGCCGAGCCCGGCAAGCCTCGATGCCACGCGTCGATGGCCTCGCGTCCCAGATCCTGCCAGCGCCGTCCCTCCCAATCGCCGAAGTCCAGTTCCTGGAGGCGATCATCGACAATCAACGGTGTACCCAGCCGGGTCGCAAGATCGCGAGCGCGTCTCGCCGGGCTTGTGAAGACGCCCGAGGCGGGCGTCAGTTTGGCGAGCCTTTGGACTGCTTCCAAGAGCGCTTCGGGCTCACACTCAAGATCGAGGCGGCCATAGCAAATCCCTTTTTCGCACAGCGGCTTGGGATGACGGACAAGGATCAGACGCATGCAGACGCCGCCACCAGAAATGCGATCTCGTAGCTTTGCTCGATTGCCCCAAGCACGTCGCCGGTAAAACCGCCAAGCAGGCGTTTCGCGCGCCACGCCATGAAAAATGCGGCCGCAAAACCCGCAACGGAGGCCGTCAGCCCCGCTGATTGCGGCAGGAGCAGCGCAGGCGGCAGGCCGAAGCACGCTGCGATGGCAAGGCCGAAGGCTGTGATGCTGGTCGCGAGCGGCTTGGCTTTGGCCGTCGACATGGTCCCGGCATAGGGCAGAAATCGCATCGCGCCGATTGCCGAGAAGCGGCCGCCCGCATGAGCCCCAATAAGAGCCGCGGCCCCGGCGATGGGCGGTACCGAGGCCAGCGCGAAGACCTTAAGCGCAACGCCGATCCCGAGCGCGAGAACGCCGAATGCTCCGAGGCGGCTATCCTTCATGATGGCGAGCCGGGACTCGGGCGTTGCGCCTCCCATGGCGTCGAAGAAGTCGCCAAAGCCGTCCTCGTGAAACGCGCCGGTCGCCGCAATGCCCGCCGCCACCGCAAGAAGGGCAGGCAAAACGCCGGTCCACAGCGTTGATGCGGCGAGTAAAACGGCCGCGCACATCGCGCCCACGAGGAGCCCTGCGAGCGGGAAATATTTCACGCCACGATCGAGCCATTCGGGAGCGAAGCCATCCAGATGCGGGATCGGGAGGCACGTGAGGAATTGCAAAGCCCCGAGGAAATAGCCGAATTCCGCGCGCAGCATCCGCATCAATTGGGGTGCGAGCCTGGCAGATCGGCCATCGTCGTCAGCAATCCCTCGGCCATCCGCACCAGTGGAATGGCAAGGGCTGCGCCTGTTCCCTCGCCAAGCCGCATGCCAAGGTCGAGGAGCGGCTTTGCGCCGAGCCATGCGAGCAGGGCCACATGTCCGGCTTCAGGCGAGAGATGAGCAAACAGCAGATAATCACGGATGTTTGGATCGATCGAGACGGCGGCGCAGGCGGCGGCAGTGGCGATGAAGCCGTCCACGATGACGATTTGGCCGGCTTTTGCGGCCCCGAACATCGCGCCCATCAGCATCGCCATCTCGAAGCCGCCAAACTCTTGCATGGCTTCCATGCCGCCATGGACCGGCGCCCGGGCGTGAGCGCGGGACAGCACCTCGCGCTTGTGAGCGAGGCCGCCTGGAGGCGCTCCGGCCCCAGGACCTACAAGTTTTTCAAGCGGCGCGCCGGTTACGCAATGCGCGACAAGCGAGGCCGCGCTTGTGTTTCCAATGCCGATCTCGCCCAGCGCCACGATGCCGAACCCGTCAGCCTTTAAGTCCGTCGAGACATCGTGGCCGGACTGAATTGCGCTGCGGCATTCGCATTCCGTCATCGCGGGTTCAAGCAGGCAATCTCGCGTCGACCGGCGCACGCTTTTCGCGATCAGCGCCTTGTTGGGCGGGGGCGGCGTTTTCAGGCCCGCGTCGATAAGAAAAACCTCGGCGCCCGCGGCTTGCGCGGCGATGCTCGCCCCGGCTTTGCCATCGAGGACCATCCGAGCGATCAAGGCCGAAACTTCGGAAGGGTAGGCCGTCACACCTTCCGCCACGATGCCGTGGTCGGCTGCAAAAACAAGAAGCGCCGCCCTCCCGAGATTTGGCTTCAGCGATTTCGTGACAAGCCCGATATGAACTGCGAGCGCTTCGATGCGGCCGAGCGAGCCTTGCGGCTTGGCCTTCGCATCGATGGCCGCGAGAAGCCGCGGCTCCAACGCGCGTTCAAGAGGCGTGACAAACGGGACCGCTTCAGCATTATCCATGGAGGCACCGGAGGGGAGGCGATGAGCGGACAAGACCATAAGGGGCAGGAGCCAGTCAACCCGCGGATCTTTCCGCTGCCGCCTGTCGTGCTTCTGCTTTTTCTCGCAGGCGGATACGGGTTGCAATGGTTTTTTCCCATCGGCGGCGGTTCGGCCATCGAGAGCGTGATCGCGGGAAATGCGCTCATGGTCCTGGCTTTCGCGATCGCGGTGCTCGCCGCCCGCGAGTTGGCGCGAGCGCAAACGGCTATCCGTCCGGCCAAACAAGCTGCTGTATTGGTCCGAACCGGGGTCTTTGCCAGCAGCCGCAATCCCATTTATCTGAGCTTCGTTTTCTTTATGGTGGGCTTCGGATTGGCCACCGCGAATCCCTGGATGATCATCCTCGCGCCGCTCCTCGTTCTGTATGTCCAGGAACGCATTATCAAACGCGAAGAAGGCTATCTGACCCAGCGCTTCGGGCCGGATTATATCATTTACCGCAAGGAGGTGCGGCGCTGGTTTTGACGCCTCGACTTTGCTTTTTTGGCATTGTCTACAACATTCCGGTTGATACGGAGATCGCGCTTGCCCGCCTCTATATCGTATGTGTAAGAATAGTTCCCCAAACCCGGGCTCGGGTTTTTTGACGGTTAGGAGGCAGGCTTTGCCCTAATTTGCGCACAGCATTGCCATTCATCCGTACCGGAACCTTTCTACACCGTTGTGTCTACTCCGTGTCTTGGTCAGGCATGGCGAACAAGGGAGTTTTTAGAATGAAAATGACGCTTACGGCTGTGGCCGCTTTGATGATTGCGGTCAGCCCTCTTGCGGCGCAAACGCCGAATTTCATCCCCGAGCAGAACCAAACTGAGGTCCTTGGAACAGACTTCGTCGGAACGCACGTCGTATCCAAGGACAAGCAGCCGCTCGGAAAGATCGCGAATCTCGTCTTCGACCAAAACGGACACATTGAACTCGCCGTGATCGGAATTGGCGGCTTCCTGGGCATCGGCGAGAAGGAAGTGGCGATACCCTTCGACGCCTTGCAGTCTGAGACCGTTAATGACAAGCACGTGTTCTCCGTCGACGTCACGAAGGAACAGCTCAAAGCCGCTCCCGCCTTCAAAACTTTGAACGACCAGGCCCGCCAGGAACTGATCGCAAAGTGGCGCTCCAAGGCCGAGAAAAGCTGGGCAGATCTCAAGGCCAAGGCTGGCAAGACTTACGACGTGGCTAAGGATCGCATGAACGAAACGCGCGAGAAGGTCGAGCAGAAGATGGAAAAGGCGGAGGAGCCGAAGGCTCAGTAGCCTGATTAGAGGGACGTAAAAAGGGGGGCTTCGGCCTCCTTTTTCATTTCCGCGACGCGCCCCTGCCATTTTTCTCAATAGAGAGTCCCGGCTTGTGAGCAATCAGGGGGTTATCTAAGATGTTGAAGGAATTTCGAGAGTTTATCCTTAAGGGGAATGCGTTCGACCTTGCCGTTGGTGTGATCATCGGCGCCGCCTTTGGCGGAATTGTCGCGTCGCTTGTGAGCGATATCCTTATGCCGCCGATCGGCGCGCTGATGGGCAACTTGAACTTCACCGACTACTTCGTCGATCTTACGGCTTTGAAGGCAAAAGCATTTGGCGAGCCAGCTCAGATTCCGGCTTCGTATGAGGCCGCCAAGCAGACGGGCCATGCGATCCTAGCCTATGGCAAGTTCCTGACAGCTCTCATCAATCTTCTTATTGTCGGGTTCGTGATATTTCTTCTGGTCAAGCAGGTCAATCGTCTGAAGCGTGAACCCGCCGCGGCGCCCAAACCTTTGGAGACGCCCGAAGATGTGCGGCTCTTGAGGGAAATCCGGGACCTGCTTGCGTCACGCAGCCCCGCAGCTTGAGCGACTACTCATAAGCGACCGCTAAAAGCGGGCTGCGTTTATACGGCCTCACGCCCCTTCGTTATCCCCGAAACGCCGCAAGGCGTTATCGGGGATCTTCTCAGGCGCTGGCGCCTGTTAAGGTCCCGGACAAGCGCTGAAGCGCTTTCCGGGACGACAGGGACCCATCCAAAAAGAAAAGCCCGCGAACGCATTCGCGGGCTTCATGCGTTCTATTCAGGACGATTTAGTAGTCCATGCCGCCGCCCGGCATCTGCGGCATTGGCGCGTCCTTCTTCGGCTTCTCGGCGATCATCGCCTCGGTCGTGATGAGAAGGCCAGCGACTGACGCAGCATCCTGAAGAGCGATGCGGACCACCTTCACCGGATCAATCACGCCAGCGGCTACGAGGTCGACATACTCGCCCGTCTGCGCGTTATAGCCGTAGTTGTAGTCCTTCTTCTCAAGGATCTTTCCGGCGACGACAGCGCCGTCCTCGCCAGCATTGGCGGCGATGATGCGGGCCGGAGCCTGGATCGCGCGGCGAACGATGTTGATGCCCGCCTTCTGATCCTCGTTCGCGAACTTGACATGCTCAAGAGCATGGATCGCGCGCAGGAGCGGCACGCCGCCACCGGGGAGGAAACCTTCCTCGACGGCTGCGCGGGTCGCGTTCAGCGCATCGTCAACGCGGTCCTTCTTCTCCTTCACCTCGACTTCGGTCGCGCCGCCGACGCGGATGACCGCAACGCCGCCTGCGAGCTTCGCGAGACGCTCCTGCAGCTTCTCTTTGTCGTAGTCGGAGGTGGTGTCTTCGATCTGGGCCTTGATCTGGCCGACGCGGCCTTCGATTTCTTTGTGGTCGCCAGCGCCATCGACGATGGTGGTGTCGTCCTTCGTGATCGTGACCTTTTTCGCGCGGCCGAGCATCGCGACAGTGACGTTCTCAAGCTTGATGCCGAGGTCTTCCGCAATCATCTGACCGCCGGTCAGGATGGCGATATCCTGCAGCATGGCCTTGCGGCGATCGCCAAAGCCGGGAGCCTTCACGGCAGCGACCTTCAAGCCGCCGCGCAGCTTGTTAACGACGAGCGTGGCAAGAGCCTCGCCCTCAACGTCCTCGGCGATGACGAGAAGCGGACGTGCGGACTGCACGACGGCCTCAAGAACCGGCAGAAGCGCCTGGAGGTTCGAGAGCTTCTTCTCGTAGATGAGGATGAACGGATCTTCGAGATCGACGCGCATCTTCTCGGCGTCGGTGATGAAGTAGGGCGAAATGTAGCCGCGGTCGAACTGCATGCCCTCAACGGTCTCGAGTTCGAAATCGAGGCTCTTGCTTTCCTCGACGGTAATCACGCCTTCATTGCCGACCTTTTCCATGGCCTCGGCAATCTTCGCGCCAACTTCGGTGTCGCCATTCGCGGAGATCGTGCCGACCTGGGCGACCTCAGAGGAGGACGTCACCTTCTTGGCCTTGCTTTCGAGATCCTTCACGACAGCGGCGACGGCGAGGTCGATGCCGCGCTTCAGATCCATCGGGTTCGCGCCAGCGGCGACCGACTTCGCGCCTTCGCGAACGATAGCCTGGGCGAGCACGGTCGCGGTGGTCGTGCCATCGCCAGCGATGTCGTTCGTCTTGGAAGCTACTTCGCGCACCATCTGGGCGCCCATGTTCTCGAACTTGTCCTCAAGCTCGATTTCCTTGGCGACGGTGACGCCGTCCTTCGTGATGCGTGGAGCGCCGAAAGACTTGTCGAGCACCACATTGCGGCCTTTCGGGCCGAGCGTGACCTTCACGGCTTCCGCAAGGATATCGACGCCGCGCAGCATCCGCTCACGGGCATCCTGGGCAAAACGTACGTCTTTAGCAGCCATATTTTATGACTCCTTGAATAGGTTTGAATTGTTCAGAGATGAGAGAAAGTTACGCGGCTTTTTTCTTATGCTTTCCTTCGGCGTTCTCAAGAATGCCGAGGATGTCGCTTTCCTTCATGATGAGAAGGTCTTCGCCGTCGATCTTGACTTCAGTGCCGGACCATTTGCCGAAGAGAATGCGATCGCCCTCTTTGACATCGAGAGCCACGAGCTGACCCTGCTCATTGCGAGCGCCGGGACCGGCTGCGATAACTTCGCCTTGCTGAGGCTTCTCCTTGGCAGTGTCCGGTATGATGATACCGCCCTTCGTGCGCTCTTCCTCTTCGAGACGGCGCACTACCACGCGGTCATGCAGCGGCCTGAATTTCATGGCATCCTCCTAAGACGACTAAATAGATAAGTTGGAACGGGTGCGGCCTTTAGGCTCGCGTGACCCCTGGCATTGAGATATTTAGAACTGCTAGCACTGTCAAGGGGCGAGTGCTAATCTCCGTCACTGTTTTCAGATGCCAAAGCGTTTCGGTTAAATTTTGACCGAAGACGGTCATATTCGTGTCTTGGAGCCGTGTCAGAGGGCGCTCCTGGAAGCGTTGCGCGACCAAGAGGCATACCGGAATTTTATAGGAGAGCGTTTTCTCATGTCCGATACTTTTGCTACGACGCCGTCGTTTATCGAAGATAGGGGGCAGCCTGAAAAAAGGAAGAGGCGGCCGGGGGTCGCGTGGTGGTGGCTTCTTGTCTTTCTTGGGATGGCGGCCCTCGTCTACGTCCCGATCTGGTACGCGAGCCTGTACGATAAGAAGCCCGCGCCAGTAGCGGCTGCGCCAGTTCCGGCTCTTGTCGTGGCGCCAGCGCCGGTCGAAGCGCCTGTAAAGAAGCATGCCGAGAAGCAGAAAGTCGAGAACGCGTTCTTCTTCCGTATCGACGGCAAGGATAGCCAGGGCCAGCCTGCCACGTTCGACTTCATTATGCTCACCAACGAATTCACCTGGGCGAAAGGGAGCACATCGCAAGTGATCTCCGGCGACAGAGTCATCCCGGAGGCGGAAGTGGCTCATCGCGTTCTCTCGCAGCAAGTGCGCGATTCCCTAGCCAGCGCCAGCGACCTGATTGCGGTTGGTCTTGCCTCCCAGGAAGGCGAGCGCACTCAGGAAGAAGCGCGCGCACGCGATCGCGCGAAAACGGTCTCGCGCTGGATGTCGAGATTCAGTAAACCCGAAATGGCCCTTTGGACCTTGACGCTCGGCCAGTATGACAAAGCTTGCGCGGCGCAGGAGGATTCAGACTCGAGTTTCGAGCGCCCTGTTATTTTTGCAGGCGTTCGCTCCAAAGCGGATGGCGTGAATTTGCAGGAAGCTTTGGCCGACGCTATCAGCGGTCACGATAATCTGCCGAGCCGGGGTTGCTATTCCCGCTTTGACCTGGAGAAAATCCAATAAAGAGGGCTCGACGCCCCTAATTCATTGACGGAAGAAGCAAGAGCCGCCGGCTGCGGCGGCTCTTTTCAACAGCCGGCGGGTGCTGCGCCCCTCGTCATCTCCCTGAAATGCGGCTATGGCACGGGCAGTTCTTTGTTCCGCCCCGTTGCTGTTCGAGTCGTTCATGGATGTTCTGCCGAGGGTCCTTGCGGGCCTTTCAACCTGGAAGCTGGTCCTGATCGCCGCGTTTGCCGGCGCCCTTTCCGTCCTTGCGATGGCGCCATTCCTGATCTGGCCCATCATGTTCATTACATTTCCTGTGCTGATCTGGGCGCTCGACGCGGTGTGCCTGGAGGCCGGTGAAATTGCTCCTTCGATGTCGTTTCGCAGGCGCCTTTTTCGCGGCGCGGCGGTTGGGTGGGGCTTCGGTTTCGGTTATTTCCTCGGGAGCATTTATTGGATCGGCTATGCGTTTTACGTCGACGCGGATCGCTATGCCGCCCTGATGCCGCTCGCGGTGATCGGGCTTGCGGCGGCCCTTGGCCTGTTCTACGCGGCCGCAGGGGCTCTTTCGGCTGCGCTTTGGCGGCGCGGATACGCGCGCATTGCCGGGTTTGTCTTCGCGTTCTTCTGCGCGGAGGCGGCCCGCGGCACCCTGTTTACAGGGTTCCCCTGGAATTTATTCGGGGAAGGGGTCGCCGCTAACGAGGCCCATATGCAACTGGCGGCGTATCTTGGCATCTACGGCCTGACGCTTGCAGCTCTTTTCATCTTTTCTGCCCCTGCCGCAGCGATTTCTACGTCGCAGGCTCGCTTTGACCGGCTGTGGAGCCCGATTTTCTTTGCCCTCTTCTTCTTGGCGGCAAGTTACGCTTTCGGAAGCTATCGCCTCCTGGAGGAGGCGGGCGACGTCGAGGGCGTGCGGGTCCGGATCGTGCAGCCAAATATTCCTCAGACCGAGAAGTGGAAGCCCGCAAACAAAGCCTGGATCTTCGAACGGACGCTTGAATTAAGCCGCAGGGGCGTGAGCGGCGAGGACATCGCCAACTTCACCCATGTGATCTGGCCCGAGTCGTCCGTGCCTGTGCTCTTCGGCTTCAATGACGAAATTTTTAGCAAGGAGGTGAAAGACCGCCTTGCGGCGTTGATCCCGCGCGACACGAGCCTGATCATCGGAGCCGAGCGCGCAGAAGGCGAGCGCGTGGCTCAGGGCGCCAATCGTTTCGACCGCGTTTTTAACAGCTTATTCGTGTTGAGCGCCGGAGCGAGGATAAGCGCCATTTACGATAAAATTCATCTTGTTCCTTTTGGGGAATATGTGCCTCTCCGAAACGTTTTAACCACAATTGGCTTTCGCGTTTTTTCTCATCGCTTGGATGGATTTGAATCAGGTTTGAACAAGGCCGCGATTATGCATACGCCGCGCGCGCCAGCTTTTCTTCCCTTGATTTGCTACGAGATCATCTTCCCAGGTCGTATAGAAAATGAAGCAAAACGGCCGCAGTGGATCGTCAATGTAACAAATGATGCTTGGTTTGGAGCATCAACCGGGCCTTATCAGCATCTTTACCAAGCTCGTATCAGAGCAGTGGAAGAAGGATTGCCCGTGATGAGAGCTGCAAATACCGGAATTTCCGCAGTCATTGACCCTTTTGGCCGGGTCCTCGCCCAATTAGATCTGAATCAAGTTGGCGCACTCGACCATGGGTTGCCGCGGGCATTACCAGTAACCTTTTATGAAAAAACACATCTCTCAATGTTTATTGTACTATTTCTCTTTCCACTTGTATTTTATCTGGTTATGGTTGCAACCATCAGAGTTGGTTGATTCCATTTTTACGAGTGGTCGAACGATTTTTCCGTAGGTGTAGAAACTGTTTCTCGAATGTTTGAAGACTGTTTTGTATTTAACATAAGAAGAAGCTTGACGGCTCGTAGTTGCGTAACTACAACTTTTAGGTAGTGGTATTCGGTCATTTGGCTACGTAATCACAACTTTAAGATGGCGGGAAGAGATGGGGCGGAACATGGGCATGGTTGAATCCTCGGTGTCTATATTGGCTGATCGCGAAGAGCTGTATGAGACGACGGGGCGAAAACCGAATCCGGTCGATGTGCACGTTGGGAGCCGCGTTCGCTACCGGCGCATGATCATTGGCATGAGCCAGGAAAAGCTGGGTGAGAGAATGAACCTCACGTTCCAGCAGATTCAGAAATATGAAAAGGGCACCAACCGGATCGGCGCGAGCCGTCTTTTCCAGCTCTCCAAGATTTTGGAAGTTCCTGTGGGCTATTTCTTTGAGGATGCCTTTGCCAACGCGGCGCCCGCGCATGCAACGCACGGATTGCACGAGCCGGCACAGGAAGGCTATCTTCTCGACTTCCTGAATTCTCGCGAAGGTTTGGATCTCAACAAGGCTTTCGCCAGGATCCAGGATCCCAAAGTGCGCCGCCGCGTCATCGACCTCGTAAGGGCCTTGTCAGAAGAAAAACCTGACGCTAAGGAAGGCCAGCCCGGAATCGAAAACGATCTCGGCTAACGTGGCTCAGGCCACGTTCCCCCAGAACTTATAAGATTGGAACGAGCCTGTGCCTCGCAAGAACTATCTTTTTACGAGCGAATCCGTATCGGAGGGGCATCCCGATAAGGTCTGCGATCAGATTTCCGACTCCATTGTCGACCTCTACCTTTCGGCCGACCCGTACTCGCGCGTCGCGGTCGAGACTCTTGCAACAACAAATCGCGTCGTGCTCGCCGGTGAGGTTCGCGGCCCGGCCCAAATCCACGCCGACGATCTGATCCAGGCGGCGCGGAACGTCATCCGCGATATCGGCTATGAGCAGGCGGGCTTCGATTGGCGCAAAGCCGAGATCGATTGTTACGTGCATTCTCAATCAGCCGACATCGCCCAAGGTGTCGACGCATCCGGCAATAAGGATGAGGGCGCGGGCGATCAGGGTATTATGTTCGGCTATGCCTGCCGCGAGACGGAAGGCTACATGCCGGCTCCGATCTATTATGCGCATCGCATTCTCTTTGAGATGTCGAAGCTGCGCCATTCCGGCGAGCTTCCCGAACTCGGGCCCGACGCCAAAAGCCAGGTCACGCTCTACTATGAGAACGGCAAGCCTGTGCGCACGACCTCAATTGTCGTCTCGACGCAGCACGGCGAGGATGTCAGCTCGGAGCGTGTCCGCGATATCGTCGGCGACATTGTCTCGGCGGCCCTTCCCAAGGGCTGGATGTGCCCCAAGGATGATTTCTACGTCAACCCGACTGGGCGTTTCGTCGTCGGCGGCCCCGATGGCGACGCGGGCCTGACCGGGCGCAAGATCATCGTCGACACTTACGGCGGCGCTGCGCCGCACGGCGGCGGCGCTTTCTCGGGCAAGGACCCGACGAAGGTGGACCGCTCGGCCGCCTATGCAGCCCGTTATGTGGCCAAGAACGTCGTCGCCGCCGGGTTGGCGGACAAATGCTCCCTGCAGCTCTCCTATGCGATCGGCGTCGCGAAGCCGCTGTCGATCTACGCCGACCTCTATGGCACGGGCCGTGTGGACGAGGGCAAGCTTGAAAGTGTCCTCCACGACATCGTCGATCTCAGCCCTCGCGGCATCCGCGAGACGTTGGGGCTGAGCCGGCCAATCTACCGGCGTACGT
The DNA here is from genome assembly GCA_049697375.1 of Rhodomicrobium sp. Classification (GTDB taxonomy): domain Bacteria; phylum Pseudomonadota; class Alphaproteobacteria; order Rhizobiales; family Rhodomicrobiaceae; genus Rhodomicrobium. The sequence goes on along the minus strand of JBAVVQ010000302.1, from coordinate 1,179 downwards.
CGAGCTACGGACATTTTGGCCGCGCTCCCGAAAAAGATGGCGGGTTCTCTTGGGAACGTCTCGATCTCGTGGATACGTTGAAGGACGCGCTCAGCTGATAGGCGAGGCGGAGGCCAGCGTCTACGAACCGTCTCAAGGCGGTTCGGCTGCCTCCGGGCGGTGGCTTCGGTCCTATGGCCGGATAAAAGGGCGAAAGCTCTCACAACGCCAGTCGGAGCTGTTGAGGCAAGGCTTGGCGAACCACAAAGTCGATATGGGCCGCCAGCTCGGCGCAGAAGAGCTGGCGAGTATTTTTTCCGAGCCAGTCAAAGAAGTTTGGCTCGAAATAGGCTTCGGCGCGGGAGAGCATCTCATTTGGCAGGCGGCGGAGAATCCGCATGCCGGGCTGCTTGGCGCCGAGCCCTACGTTAATGGCGTCGTCGCCGCCCTCTCGGCGCTGGAGGCGCGGCGTCTCGGAGGCCGCGTCAAAATTCACCCGGAGGATGCCATTTCGCTGTTGAATTGGCTCCCGGAGGCGAGTCTGTCTCGCGCGTTCGTGCTTTTCCCCGATCCCTGGCCGAAGAAGCGCCATCGCGAGCGCCGCATCTTTTCGCCCACGCTGCTGGATAAGCTAAGCCGCCTGCTGCGCTCCGGCGCCGAATTGCGCTTCGCTTCGGATATCGCGGACTATGCGGAGTCTGCCATTGAGCATGCAGGCGCCCATCCTGATTTCGAGGTCATGCGCATCGTTACCTCTGCGGACCGGGAGGCTTTGCGGGATTGGCCTATGACGCGGTACGAAGAAAAGGCGAGCAAGGAGGGCCGCTCGTCCACATTCATCTCCATGCGCCGGCGCGTTTAACCTGCTAATGAAAGTGCGCGGATCGGCTCGTTTCGTTTAGATGGCCTCGCTTTCTTTCGTCATCCCCGAAACGCCGCAAGGCGTTATCGGGGATCATTTCAAGCGCTGACGCCTGTTAAGGTCCCGGATAAGCACTGAAGCGCTTTCCGGGACGACGACACACAGCAACTCAACCGGGTCATAAAATCTCAACCGGCTCTAGACAACCAGCTTTGAAAAGAGACGCGCAACCTCCGCATAGGTCTCGCGAAGCCGGGCTTCCAGCCGGCTCAATTCCGGCTCGCCGGTGGTGTGAAGCAGAAGATCGATAAGGTCATGGGGAGCTTCCTTGGGATCGA
>JBAVVQ010000301.1:0-2969 GCA_049697375.1 Rhodomicrobium sp. | reverse complement strand
CTAGCGTAACATGTTCCCTAAGGAACAGCGGATCTCCCGAGTTTGATGAGAAGCTCATTCAATTCAAACCTCTCATCTAACGGATCAGATCATGCTGCAAGATCCAAGGCGCGCGTTGCTCACCACTCGGAGTTCGAAATTCGAGCGTGGCAGGTTCAAGATCATCGCTCTCATCACCCTGGCTGTATTGGCTTTGCTGTCTATCGTATCCAGCAGGGTCGAGGTGACCGGCGACTGAGAGTACCCAACGATGTTCTACGGGCCGTAGGTTGACCACTCTGGCGTTTTGAACGCTGAGCGCGGTCACGGGCAAGGTTTCGTCTTCGAAAACTCGATCGCGGACAGCTCCCCGTTCAGAGAGAATGTGCCATAATCGAGCTTCAGCTTCCGGCTGACGCCATTCGCATACATGCGAAAGGAAACTTCGTAGGCCGGGAGGCCGTCCTTTTTAGGACTTTGATCGTAATAGCTCACGACGACAGGCCAGGACTGGATCGAATCCAGCGCTTCCGAGTTCTTGATGACGGGCAATTGCGCGTTCGCTGCGAGTTCGAGCGGCGCCCCAATGACGGTTGTCGTCTCGTATATTTTTGTCCCCTTCTCGGACCCGTCGTAGATGTCGGCCTGAAGGCGAGTTTGGCCAGTTGCAGCGGCCTTCAGGATGGCGAGTGAATGCTGCGTCGGAAAATAAACATTGCCGGACAAGGTCAGCATTCCCCTTTTAGGCTTTTCGAGTTCCACATTGACGATGTCGCGTGACCGGGGGGAACGCACCGCGAGACCCTTCGTGTTTTCGCTCAGCTTGTCGTTCACATACTGAGAGGTGTTGAATCGAAAACGCTTCCCTTCCGCGTCTTCCTGGGCTTCGGACCGGATATCCGTGATGCTGGGTTTGCTCTCGCGATCAAAGATTTCCGTAACAAGACGCGTGTTGAGCGTATAGCCCTGGCATTCCGATCCGCTGAAGTCGTAGGTAAGCTGGCCTCGAATGTCGCTCACATTGGAGCCCGCCCCCGTATGGTCGAGCGTGAGTTCGTAAACCGCGCGGTGCGCGGCCAGTTGGACGCCCTTCGCAGCCGGCGCAAGCTGAGCGTAAGACGCTTTCGGCGCCGGCAAAAGGGCTATGCTCGCGGCAAGACATGGTAACAGCGCCTGAGCCAGGAAACGATGCTTCATTGAAGTGTCCAATGTTTTTCAGCTTGTTGATAAGCGATTTCACGAAAAAAAACAGACGTTTCCTAAGCGTTCTTCTTCACGATCACGGGCTGAGCAGCGGAAAAGTGACCCCGATGGCCCAGGCGAAGGCAAGCGCATTCGCGGCTCCGCCGACGAGAGGGTTTCCCGTCCGCCGATTTACCCAGCCGCTGAAGAAGCCGCAGATAATGAAAAAAATCAAGATAACCGGGATGATCGTGATCAGAAAGAACAGCTTCTTGACGTTCAGCGCAACAGCAATGGCTAACGAGATAAGGAAAAGGAGCTTTGTTACGAGATAGCTGCCCCGCGCCGCGCCTTGTCCTCGGGTGAGCCATTCATCCGCGAGAAAAAAGGGCACGGTCCCGGCGAGCATGGCGAGGATGAGAGGAACCTGCTCAGGGATCGGCGAGAAGGATAGCACGTACCGGTCAAGAGGCGCCCCGAAGGCGAAGATGCTATAGGTCGCGACCAAGATCGTCGCCGCGATGAACTTCTTGTAGCTCAGCGAATTTCGCATTGGCGGAAGGGGCGGGGCTGGGGCGGCCGCCGCCAGGGTGAGCCTGCGATGTCGCTGGGCTATGGGGACGATTTCATTCGTTCTGAATGGCGCTCCGGTCGCCGGCCCGGGCAGCCTGAGATTTGGCGGGGGCGGGGCGATAGGCGTTTCTTCGCGGGCAGAAGGTTTGTTTACCCAAGTGGCTACGGCATAGCCGGACGGTGGCGCGGCTCTTGTCTGTTTGGGAACGGCGCGCTTGACGAGCCAAAGTCCGGCCAGCGTAAGAAGCCCATAGAGTGCGAAATGGATGGTTATGTAGTCGCTTAGCAGGATGGGAAGAAAGTTCGTCGGCATCTTCCATAGGATGAGGGGGGTAAGGATCGCGGGCGCGATCGCGACGGGAAGAAGCCCCCGCCACTTAAGCTCCGCCCCCGTTGGTGGAATCGACACGCGCGGAAGCATCGCCGCGAGGGGCCAGCCCAGAAGCGTGAGCCCAAAAAAGAGGAGACCAAGCGCCGGGCCGCGCTCGTCGAGAGAGCCATTGCCGGAGCGCCCGAACACCTTGTCGAGCCAGTCGGGAGCCTGCGCCACTCCTGGCCGGAAGACCGTGACGGGCATTTTTCCAGCGGTGGCATGTGCTATCGAGAGACCTACCCTTATGGTTTCAAGCTGCCAAAGCCCTGCGCCGATACAGATCAGCGCGACGGGTACGGCGAGGATGCGAAGAAGTTTCATGATTCCATAGGCTGGAGAGCAGAGGCTACTGCACATAGAAGAAGACAACGTCCGTCGCCACTTGGTTATACCGAGGAACGGTCACCTTTTTCTCAAAATTTGGAAATTGGCTTTATGAGCGAGTCCCTTGGACGAAGGCTTGACGGATCGCAGTGGATAGACCAGACACACGCTATGATCCTTCCGGCGAACCATCCTCTGCGGCAGAAATTGAATGACGAGGTTCACGCCCGTCCGCCCGAAGAGCTGCATGCGCCGTGCTCCATCTCCTATCTGGCGCTTTTTACTGACGAAGCCGCCTGCCAGGAAAGCGGAGCCAAGATTCGCGAGTTAGCGGACCGCTTCAATGCGCCTCCGCCCGTCGAGGGAGCCAACCATTATAGCGCCGACCTTGGGCCATTCCGCGTCAAGTGGGAGCGTCACTCGGAATTCACGCGCTATGAGTTCATTATCGAAAAGGATGAAAGCCCGCCGTTCTCCGACCCGCCGATCAGGGCCGTGCCGCAGGAATGGGCCGCGAGTTTGCCGGGCAAGCTCCTGG
>JBAVVQ010000300.1:0-4094 GCA_049697375.1 Rhodomicrobium sp. | reverse complement strand
CGCCTCGACCGCGCGCACGGCGAAGCCAAGCAGCGCCGCCGTCGCCGGATTCGTGCCATGCGCCGACTGAGGCACGAGCACGTTCCGCCGTGTAGCTCCCTCGCCGCGCGCTTCGATGGCCGCTCGGATCGCCATCATCCCGCACATCTCGCCATGCGCGCCTGCTTTCGGCTGAAGCGCGACCGCCTGCATGCCGGTGAGTTCGATCAGCCAGCGGCTGAGCTCGGTCATAAGAGCGAGCGCGCCTTGCACCGTCTTTTCCGGCTGCAGCGGATGGATATCTGCGAAGCCTGGGAACCGCGCGACTTTCTCGTTCAGGCGCGGATTATGCTTCATCGTACACGAGCCGAGCGGGAAGATGCCGGTGTCGATGGAATAGTTCTTCTGCGAGAGGCGCACATAGTGGCGAATGGCCTGCGGCTCGGAAAGGCCCGGCAGGCCGATGGGCTCGCGCCGCTCCAGGCCTCCCAGCCGCGTCTCCGTTTCCTCCGGCTCTTCGAAATCCACGCCGGTCGTCTCAGACGAGCCGATCTCGAAAATAAGCGGCTCCTCAACCGCAAGACCGCGGTCGCCCGTGAAGGTGTGAACGTCGGCCGCTGGTTCCGCATGGTCCAGCGGAAAGTCTTTCGGCATCTCAACCATGAAGGACCTCCTTCAGCGTGGCCTTGTAGGCGGCAATATCATTTGGGGTTGTGACCTCTGTCGCCGCGACGACGATCAGGTTCTCGAGCGCGGTCGCGCCGGGCCACAGGCGCGAGGCGGGGACGCCGCCGATAATGCCACGATCGGCGAGCGCATCGATGACCGCGCCGCTTGCTTTTGGCGTCTTGATCGTGAACTCGTTGAAGAAAGCGGGCGTGATCACCTCGACGCCTGAAACGTCGCCCAAGGCCTTGGCCAGCGCAACGGCGTTCGCATGATTGAGCGCAGCAAGCTTTCGTAAGCCAGCCTCGCCGAGAAGCGTCAGATGCGCCGAAAAGGCGAGCGCGCACAGACCGGAATTTGTGCAGATATTGCTTGTCGCCTTCTCGCGGCGGATGTGCTGTTCGCGTGTCGATAGGGTCAGCACGAAGCCCCGGCGTCCGTCCTCATCGACAGTCTCACCGCACAGGCGGCCCGGCATTTGGCGGACAAATTTTTTGCGGCAGGCGAGCAGCCCGAGATAAGGCCCCCCAAAATTGAGGCCATTCCCGAGGGACTGCCCCTCCGCTGCCACAATGTCGGCCCCCAGCGCGCCCGGCGATTTCAGCGCGCCGAAAGAGACCGCCTCAGTGACGGCGACGATCAGGAGAGCCCCGCATTCGTGCGCCTTTGCCGAAAGCGCGGTGAGGTCGCTCACGCGGCCGAACACGTCGGGCATCTGCACCACGATGCAGGACGTATCGGCATCGCAGGTTACGTCGAAAGATGTTGCGGGGTCCGCAGCCGCGGCAGCCACCGCGAAGCCGGAATGATGAGAGACCGTCTCGATCACGGCGCGATAGTGCGGATGCAGACCGCCCGCGAGAACGGCCTTCTTGCGCTTCGTCAGCCGATGCGCCATCAGCACCGCCTCGGCGGCGACCGTTGAGCCGTCATACATCGAAGCGTTCGCGATTTCCATGCCGGTCAGCGCGGCAACCTGCGTCTGGAACTCGAACAGAACTTGCAGCGTGCCTTGCGCGATCTCCGGCTGGTAGGGCGTGTACGCCGTCATGAACTCGGAACGCTGGATCACATAATCGACCGTCGCCGGGACATGATGCTTGTAAGCGCCGCAGCCCGCGAAGAAGGGAACGGAACCGGCCGGAACGTTACGGGCCGCCATGGCCGAAAGCGTGCGTTCGACCGCCATTTCGCTCTGACCCTTTGGCAGATCGGGCAAGCCACTCCACAGTTTCGAAGGAGGCACATCCGCGAACAGGGCTTCGATGCCGGCGACGCCGATCGCGCCAAGCATGGCGCGGCGATCCGCCTCGGTGTGGGGAAGATAGCGCATCAGCCCTCCGATTTCGCGTATTCGAGATAGGCGTCCCGGTCCATCAGCTTGTCCAACTCGCTCTTGTCCGCGAGCTTGATCTTCAAAATCCACGCAGCGCCTTCGGCGTCCTGATTGATGAGCTCCGGCTTATCGTTCAGTTCGCGATTGATCTCGGTGATGGCGCCGCTCGCCGGGGCATAGATGTCGCTTGCCGCCTTGACCGACTCGACGACCGCTATGGGGCTGCCCTGCTTGATTTTCTCGCCCGCGGCGGGAAGTTCGACGAAGGTCACGTCGCCGAGCTTTTCCTGGGCGTAATTTGTAATGCCGACAGTCCCGATGTCCCCGTCAACGCTAATATATTCGTGATCCTCTGTGTATTTAATGAGCGCCATGTATCTGACCTTTTGTTCTATGCCTTGCGAACGTAACGGTGAGGGACGAAGGGCATATTCGTGACTCCCGCAGGGACGGCAGCGCTGCGAATTTCCACCGCAAGTCTTGTGCCAGGTTTACTCAACCCTGTGTGAACATAGCCCGTCGCAATCGAGGCGGCCGCTGTCGGGGTAAAGGCGCCGCTTGTTATTTCGCCAACAGGGTTTCCGGCAGGATCAAGGATCCTCATGCCATGACGCGCGGCGGCGCGGCCTTCGAGTTTCAGTCCAACCCGGATGCGCTTCGGTCCTTCCGAAAGCTCCCGCAAAACACGGTCTGCGCCGAGGAAGCCGCCTTCCGAGCGGCGGCGCTTTCCAATCGAGAAAGTCAGCCCCGCCTCGACCGGCGACGCTGTCTCGTCCATGTCCTGACCGTAAAGGGGCAGGCCCGCTTCGAGTCGCAGCGTATCACGCGCCCCAAGGCCGATCGGCAAGACCTCCGGCTCTGAAAGGATTCGCCGGGCCAAGGCTTCGGCGCCGTCAGCCGCGACCGAGATTTCGAAACCGTCTTCGCCCGTATATCCCGAACGCGAGACCGAGACGGGGCCGAATACCCCGCCTGTCATGAAGCCGAGCGCCTCCACGCCTGGAACTATTCGCGAAAGCACGGCGGCGGCTTGCGGCCCCTGCAGCGCGATGAGCGCACGGTTTGGCTCTGGATCGAGCCTCATGCTGGACGGCAACCATCCGGCGATGTGAGCAAAATCGATCTCCTTCCGCGAGGCGTTGACGACAAGCGAGACGCCGACGCCGTCCGCGTCGCGCGTCACCATCAGATCGTCGATTATGCCGCCGCTTTCGTTAAGGAGCTGCGTGTAGCGAAGGCGCCCGGGCTTAAGCCCGGCGATATCGCCGGGTACGAGCCTTTCCAGGGCTGCGGCTGCGGCGCCAAAGTCCGGAGCGGTCAGGCGCGCCTGCCCCATATGGGAGACATCGAAAAAGCCAGCGGCGCTGCGGACGTGGGTATGCTCCTTGACGATGCCGTTCGCATATTGGAGCGGCATTTCATAGCCAGCGAAGGGCACGAGTTTGGCGCCCAGCTCGCGATGAAGCGCAAAGAGGGGCGTGACGCGAAGGCCCGCGCCGGGCGGTAAAGGCTTGATGGAGGCTTCGGTTTCACTCATGGTCCATTCCGCGACATAAGGCGCTCCGCTTTCGCGAAGCTGTGCCCCCTCTGTCACGGGACCTGAGAGATTTCGCCCGGGCTTGCCGGACCTACCCCTTCGGTGAGACGCCTGATTACGGCGGCTGCTTTCCAGAGTGCTGTCTGCGTGCGGTCCTTTTGCCTGAGAGTTTCCGGGGCGGTTGCTCCTTCGGCGCCAGCTTCGCTGGTCTCTCCCGCTTGCATCGGTCAGCACTTTATTAGTCGCTTGGGCTAACCGCCCTGTCAACCTCTACCTGAATAATAAGTTTTTGAATTCACGCCTAAGGTAAACGCCCGCGCGATCTCTCAATTTGGATACCGGCGCCCCTCCTCGCCTTTACCACCCGCTATAGCCGAAGCCAAACGCCTGTGTCTTGTCGGAGGCCGCCTTGCTCAGGACGAAGGAATAGTCGGCGCGTAAAGGGCCGACCGGCGAATCCCAGATGAGGCTTGTGCCGACGGACGACCTCAAAGCCGACGAATCGGAGATGACGAGGGTGTTCGTCGTGCCGTGCTGGGCCGCGTAGGCGGCGGCGAATTTTTGCGCATCCGTGCC
>JBAVVQ010000299.1:0-1838 GCA_049697375.1 Rhodomicrobium sp. | reverse complement strand
TTGCTCGCCTTGAGCCGGTAGGCTCGGGGTGTCGAATCCACGAAAGGAAAGCAACGCCATGAAGAGACCTACCACATTGACCGCTGTTGTCCCCGCGGCAAACATCGAAGAGGCTTGGCAGGAGGTGGGCGCCAGCTTCGAGCGCTTCTGTCTGAATGCGGGGCTGGCGACATTATCGAGCATAACGTAAGGTGCGTCATCATGGTGCATCATGGTTACCCAGACCCGGCGCATTTCCGCGAAAAAGCTCCTTGTTTTCCGAGTGTTAAATCACCATCTTTAATTCTGGTTATTCACGGTGCACCATTTCGAAATTCTGAAATGGTAGCCAGGATGGTAGATTTTAGAGTTGGGTCATGAAGAAAAGTATGTATACAAAACTGCGGGATCGGGTGGCTTATGCGAAGGCGACGGGTGACGACTTAACGCCCGAACAAATCGCAAACGTTGAAGCTGTGCTCGCAATCTATGAGGAGCCAGCACCGAGTCCTCCGAAACCCATGAAGAAAACTTTGACGCATCGCACGCTCATGGGACTGAAGAACAAGGCGCGATCCATACCCTTCGACACGATGGATGGTCTTCTGCGGAAGTTCGGCGCTCGCACGTTTCCAAATGGTGAAGTGGTGTTCATCATTTATTGCAGGATGCCGGGAAGCCGGATGCCGACGCGCCGCAAGCTCGGGCGGTTTCCAGAGATGAGCCTGGACGACGCCCGCACGAAGGCGGAGGAATGGCTTCTCAAAATCCGGCGCGGTATCGACCCCAGCCTTGAACTGGCTCGCGAAGCACAGGCCAATATCGAGTTGGAGCGTCGCCGGAGCGCAAATTCCTTCAAGCTCGCGCTAGAAGCCTACTATCGCCACAAGTCAGATGAGGGTCTGCGCAGCATCGACGCCCGCAAGGTCGCCATGAATCGCGAGTTGGCCCCTTGGATGACTCTTTCGCTCCAGGACATCACCGAGGACGAAATTAGGCGGCTGGTCACTGCCATTAAGGACCGTGGACATCCAGCCCAAGCGCTTGCGACTAAGAGGCTCATAAACAGCCTCTTTTCGTGGATATGCGCGCATGGCGGTTTCGGACTCAAAGCTAAGGACAATCCGTGCTTGGGCATCGGGACCAAAGCTCTCGCTGGCACAAGCAAAGTGAGACAACGGTATCTCTCGAATGAAGAGATCGTCGCCTTCCTGCATGCCTGCGACAAGCTCGCCTACCCAGGCGGCAGTTATCTTCGGTTGCTTTTGATGACAAGCCTGCGCAGGAAGGAGGCCGCAAAAATGCACTGGGATGAAATAGACCTCGCCGCGAGGACCTGGATCGTTCCGGGACAAAGGATGAAAAAAACCAAGCCGAGTGATCCCGACCGCGATCACCTCGTGCCGCTCACGCCCGATCTGATCGAGTTTTTGGCAACCATCCCGCGCTTCGATGGCTTCGTTTTCTCAAACTGCGGCGGCAAGAAAGCGATTGCCGATTACGTGGGAGTGAAGGCCGAGATCGACACGCTCATGAAGGCGGAGTTGGGCGCGAAGTTCAAGGCGTGGCAACTCCACGATCTTCGCAGGACGGCGAGGCGGAAATATTCCGAGCTTGGTATTCCCGAGCATATCGGCGAGAAGCTACTCGCGCACACGAAAGTGGATCATTACAACACGTTCGAGTTCGAGCAGGAGAAGCGCGACGGACTCTTAATATGGCACGACTACTTGCGGAACATCGATAGCGTCAAAGTGGAGCCGATGCCGAGTCTGGCCGCATAGGACACCCGCACCGTAGAAGGCCCCAGGCCGCCCCGAGGATGACCCCTCCGGGCGGCCTTTCCTTTGGGCGCATGG
>JBAVVQ010000298.1:0-13705 GCA_049697375.1 Rhodomicrobium sp. | reverse complement strand
GGTCTTATGCGACCGGCCAGAATGCAAGCGCCGCAGGCCTCGACGTCCTTTCCCATAAAAAATTACTTATATATTTAACATACACCTGTTTTGCAAAACAAACACAATTTCAACGCTTTTTTAAACCTCACAGGATGGCGCGCCTGGAAAAGCCCTCATGGTGATATAAGGGGAACTTCGGCGGATGGTATCACAGGCGGCCCAATCAGGATGCTGTTCTTAAGCTTGGGAAAAAGCTGGTGCTGACTCTTTCGCCGCTTGATTGCCCGAACTTGGCGGTTCAAGAACAGGCCATGCCGCCCGCCTCGCGAACCAAACCAACGCGCCGCCCCGATCTCGCCCTCCAGCGCAAATATGGCGGGCTCATCGCTGGCGTCGATGAAGCCGGGCGCGGGCCTTGGGCGGGGCCCGTGGTGGCGGCGGCCGTCATTTTCATACGCAAACCCCCAAGCGGCATCAACGATTCCAAGCAGCTCTCCGCCGGGGAGCGGGAGGCTCTGTTCCCGAAAATCCAGGCCGCGGCGCATGTCGGGGTCGGTATTTCAGCCGTGGATCTCATAGACGGCATCAATATCTACCACGCGACGCATGCCGCCATGGCCGGGGCCATCGAGAACCTCGCCTGCGCGCCGTCCGCGGTTCTTATCGATGGGAACCGCTGTCCGAAGCTCGACATACCCGCCGAGGCGCTGGTCGAGGGCGACGCTCACTCGCTTGCCATCGCAGCCGCTTCGATCATCGCCAAGGTCACGCGGGACAGGATGATGCGCGAGCTGGCTGGCGTATTCCCTCAATATGCGTGGGAACGCAACAAGGGCTACGGAACGCCGGAGCACGCCGCCGCCTTGAAGCTGCATGGCGTCACGTGTCATCACAGGCGGAGTTTTCGTCCTGTGTGGGAGCGGTTGATGCTGGAAGCGTTGGCGTAAGCCTCGCGAGAAGTACATCCAGGTTCTCTAGGCCCGCTTTTCTTTCGCGTTTGCATGGCTATCTTATTCGCAGTATCCCGTCGCATGATCCACTCCGTGCCCTTCTCACCGCGTTCTCCATTCCCCCGGTCGCCCATTATGCGCACGCTTATCGCCTGGATTTTGACCTGGACCGCGATCGCAGGTCTTGTCAGTCAAGCCCCGCTCGCGGCGTTCGCCCAATCGCCCGCCGTCGTCACCGTCGATGAATGCCGAAACCTAAGCGACACCGATGTCCGCGACCGCATTCGCGACCTCGCCTCGACAAGCCTGAAATCCGAGCTGACCGCCATCGACTACCCGGCTCTCGTCAGCACATACTGGGCCAAAGCCGACGTCAACGCGCGGATCGACCGCGAAATCGACGCCGCAATCGCCGCTGTGCGCGGGGATACGAGCTGGGCCGACCGGGCCTATTCGACCGTCAGCTCGTCGTCGGCCGCGCGCTACGCGACAGCCGTCGCGGACAAGGCCTACAATTCGGAAGGGTTCAAGGACGCGCTGAACGAGGTCGCCACGGGCGTCGCCAAGGATGCCGGCGCCAGGATCGAAAAGGCGACGGCAAATATATCGAACCCAGTCATTGCCTGCGTCCAGACGGCGCTGCAGTCCCGGTATGGCGATGCGATTGCGGCGGTGTTCGCCAAAGAGAGCGAGAAAAACCTCGAAGCGAACGCCGGGCAGCCGCCGGTCAAGATCGATACATCCGACCTCGTCGCCAGCAACGCGGCTTCAATCTCGGGCATGATCCTTGTCGTCACCCGCCGCGTGATCGCAAAAGTCGTGCAAAGCGTCGGAACGCGGATCGCGGGCGTGGTGGCGAGCCGGATCGTATCCTCGGTCGCTGGGCTTGTGGGCCTGGCGCTGATCGCGAAGGATATTTATGACGCGGGCGACGGCGTTTTTACGATCATCGCCGAGCGCATGAAGTCGGATGAAACCAAGCTTCTGATAAAGGACGAGATCGGAAAAACGATCCAGACCGATATCGGCCAGCAAGTCGGGGCGATCGCGCAGGAAACCTCGGAGAGGCTTTATGCGGCCTGGCTCGATTTCAAGCAGAAGTATAATCGCCTGCTCGCGCTCAGCGAAAAGCATCCCGCTTTCGCCGAGTTCCTGAAGGATCGCCGTCTCGACCAGCTTGGCAGGCTCGCCCGGATCGTCGATATTCTCTACGGCACCGAGGGGGAGCAGAAGGTTCTCCAGCGGGTCGCGGACGGATCGCTGAACAAGGCGCTGCTCGACCTTACCGACGCCGGACTTGTCATCGCCGAGGAGCAGCATTCTATCGAGAAGGCGCTGCGCTGGACGTCTGTCGCCGGGCGGGATTTGCCCCGCGTTGTCGACCTCGGCGTCTACCGCTGGCTTCCCGTCGAGGGGCTCACATCGGAAAACCTGCAGAAGATCCTGTCCATCAATGACAGGATCGCAGTGGCCCGCATCGCGAATCTGGACCCGAAGGCGCGTGACTTTGTCTTGAGCCTCCCCGGCGACCAGATGCGCGAATTCGCAAGGCGCTTGAATGATGGCCAGCTCGCCGCCTTCGCCGATTACGAGCGCAACCTGGAGCCCGGCGCGGCGCGGCGGCTCCTGCGCGCGGTCGTGGACGATCCTTCCGTGATGCAGGGGCTTACGGCTCAGGGCCTTCGCGAGGCGATCCTCAGGAGTCGCGATCAGGTCGCCGCCTTGAACATGATCATTCACGACGACGCCAGTCTGACGAGCTTGTTCGATTACACGCGAATTTTCAAAGACGCTGAGCTTGTCAAGAACGGAGTCGTGAGCTTCCGGGTGTTCTGGGAGCGCTATTGGGCCGCGATTCTGCTGGGCGCCTTCCTCCTCCTCGTGATCCTGTCGTGGCTCCGGCGCCTGCTATTTGGCAGCCGCCCTCAAATCATCATAAAGGATCAAGGAAAGTCACGTTCGCGCTAGAGCGTAGCCGTTTTTGATGGAATCGAGAGCGCGCTCTAGCTCTTTGTTTTATCGTGCGTCTTATCGGAAAACCGCTTCATGCTTTTCCGGACGCGCTCCAGTTGCGGGAGACCGTGATGCAGCTTAATACGGTTCAGAGCCTTTCGGACCGCCGCATCAAAGAGGGCGAGCTTCTCTATGCGAACACAGTGCTCGCGGCCAATCTGCTCCGCGATGCGCGCGAAGCGATCACGAACGCTATCGGCGGAAAGATGCGGCGCTATGAGCGCCTTCTCGACCGGGTGACGGCTCAGGCGCTCGACATCCTCAAGGAGAGGGCGGCTGAGAAGGGCTACGATGGCATCATCGCGGTGCGGATTTCGAACCCCTTCATGGTCCAAGGCAGCGCCGCCATCACGGTTTACGGAACGGGTTTCAACTTCATCACGGAAGAAAGCCACTCATGAAACTTGGAAACGGCATCGCAGCCATCGTAACCGGCGGCTCCTCGGGACTGGGCGGAGCCGCCGCGACCGCGCTCGCAAAGGCTGGGTGCAAGGTCGCCATCTTCGACGTGAACCACGAGGCGGGCGAGTCCCTGGCGAAGTCCATCGGCGCGCTTTTCTGTTTCTGCGACGTGACGAGCGATGCCTCGGTTGCAGAGGCGCTCGACAGGGCGCGCACTGCAAACGGGCCGGAACGCGTACTCGTAACATGCGCCGGCATCGCCATCGGTCAGAAGACGGTGAGCCGCGACAAGGCGACGGGCGAACCTGTGGCGCACAGCCTTGCAGCCTTCGAAAAAGTTGTGGCCGTCAACCTCGTCGGCACGTTCCGCATGGTTGCGGCGGCGGCTTCGTCGATGGCGGCGCTTGAGCCTCTTACAGCGGACGGGGACCGCGGCGTGATCATCTGCACCGCGTCCATCGCGGCGGAGGACGGCCAGATGGGGCAGGCGGCTTACACCGCTTCCAAGGGAGGCGTCGCCGCGATGACGCTTCCCATCGCTCGCGATCTGGCCCGTGAGGGCATCCGCGTCAACACGATCCTTCCGGGTCTTTTCAACACGCCGATGTTCGCCGGCTTGCCGGAGGAGGCGCGGCGCGCGCTTGAGACGACGGTGCCTTTCCCGTCCCGGCTCGGGGATCCTTCGGAGTTCGCGGCGCTCGTGCGCCATATCTGCGAGAACCGCATGTTGAACGGCGCGCTTATCCGTATCGATGGCGGCTTGCGTCTGGCTCCGCGTTGATCTCAATGCGCAAATCGCATTTGCGCATTGGCTTCCGCGTCCCCAGATCAACCTCGCGCGCGGTAAACGGAGCCAAAAACTATTCCAGAGCAAGCCCGTATCGCGAGCCAGGAAGGCGAGAAGGTGAGCGCTTTGAGCCCCACCGAGCTAAAAGCTGAGGAGGCCGCGCCTCGGAAGGCCGTGCCGGAAACGCATCAGGGCCTCCATAGGTTTGTCATTGTGGGCGGCGGCGCCGGCGGCCTCGAACTTGCAACCGCCCTCGGCGAGACGTTGGGTAAACGAAACCGCGCTCACATCACGCTTGTCGATAAATCACGCACCCATTTGTGGAAGCCGCTTCTTCATGCCGTCGCAGCGGGAAGCATGGACCCGAGCGAGGAAGAGCTGAACTACCTCGCGCAAGCGCATTGGCGGCGCTTCGATTACAGGATTGGCGAGATGGTCGGCCTGGACCGCGCTGCAAAACTGGTCCATCTCGCGGCCACCTATGATGAAGACGGAGAGGAAATTACGCCGGCCCGAAGCATACCGTACGACACGCTCATTATGGCGGTCGGCAGTGTGACGAATGACTTTGGAACCAAGGGTGTCGCGCAGCACGCCATTCCGCTTGAAACGGCCCAGCAGGCCGTCCGGTTCAATCGGCGTCTGGTCAATGCCTGCATCCGGGCGCAGTCGCAGGGCGGCCCTATCAAGCCCGGTCAATTGCATGTTGCGATTATCGGTGCGGGCGCAACCGGCACCGAGCTTGCCGCGGAGCTTCATCGCACGGCGCGCGAGATTATCGCGCACGGATTGGACCGCATCGATCCGGATCGGGACATCAAGATCACCCTTCTAGAAGCCGCGCCGCGTATCCTTCCCGCTCTCCCAGACAAGGTGTCTTCTGCGGCGCTACAACTGCTGAAAAATATTGGCGTGGATGTGAAAACAGGCGCCAGGGTCAGCGAAGTCACGGCCGAGGGGGTCCGGCTGGCAAGTGGCGATGTTATCCCCGCAGCGCTTGTGGTATGGGCGGCCGGGGTGAAAGGGCCGGACTTCCTGAAAGATCTCGGCGGTCTTGAAACGAACAGGGCCAATCAGCTTGTGGTGGAGCAGACCCTTCAGACAACGCGAGACCCCAATATATTTGCAATCGGCGATTGCGCCGCCTGCCCGCGTCCCGGTTTTCCAGATCCTGTCCCGCCGCGCGCCCAGGCCGCTCATCAGGAGGCTGCCCACCTCGTCCGGCAAATGCGCCGGCTTCTCGAAGGCAAGCCTCTGCAGCCATTCAAGTACAAGGACTTCGGCTCACTCGTCTCCTTCGGCGAATACTCAACCGTTGGGAACCTCATGGGCTTCCTCGTGGGCCGCAACCTTTTTATCGAGGGCTATTTCGCGCGCCTGATGTACCGCTCCTTGCACCTGATGCACGAGGTTGCGCTCTATGGAGGCTGGCGCGCTTCCCTTAGAGCGCTGGGGCGGAAGCTGTCGAAGCCCTCTGAACCAACAGTCAAGCTTCACTGACGTGGCAGGTTCGATCCTCAAGCTTCGCCGCAAACTTTTGTTGCCGCGTTAACAATAGCGGCGCCATTCCGGCAGCATGAGCGCTTGCGTCGCCATGTTTCTACCAAGTATTTGTCATCCCCCGATAAAATCGTTCGCTGTGATGCGTTGACGCAAATGAGAATGGCGCGGTTAGCTCGCTGCAATCCGCGGGCGCGCGGGCCAGAGAAGGAGACACACCCATGGCGGTTCCATCATCACCGTCTTTGCCGGAACGCCAGGCGGCTCTTATTGCGGACCGCCCGCTAGGGTCGGCCAATGGCTTCCTGATGCTCGCCGTCGGCCTCGTCTTGCTGGCCGGCAGCCTGTTCGGCGGCGCAATCCAAGTGGCTCTTCTCGGCGCTGCTCAGTTTTCAATGTTGCATTCGGCGATGGCCATCGCCGGGGTCATAACGTCCATTTTCATCCTGAACGGGCTTGTCGTTCTGCAGCCGAACACGAGCCTTGTCTGCCTCCTTTTCGGGAATTATGTGGGCACCCTGAAGCACGCCGGCTTCTGGTGGGTCAATCCCTTCAACTCGAAGAAAAAGGTGTCCCGGCGGCTCGAAACACTCGAATGCGGCACGTTGAAAGTGAACGACGCCGTAGGCAATCCGATCGACATCGGCGCGGTGATCGTCTGGCGCGTCCAGGATGCGGCGAAAGCCATTCTTGAGGTCGAGTCTTACGCGCTCTACGTGAAGGCCCAAAGCGAGACGGCCCTTCGCCGCATGGCGAGCGCCCACCCCTATGATCAGGTCGAAATTCTGGAAGCCGAGAAGCTCGACAAGGAGCAAGGGGCTTCAGCTAAGGACTCCGCCCTGCCCACGGTTACTCTGCGCGATGGCGGCGACGCGGTGAGCGAGAGCCTCCTTTCTGAACTTTGCAAGAGAATGGAGCCGATCGGCATCCCGTAGACGAAGCCCGCATCTCTCACCTTGCCTATTCGTCCGAGATTGCAGGGATCATGCTGAGGAAGCAGGCTGCGAGCGCGGTCGTGGCTGCAAGGAGGCTGGTGGTGCGGGGAGCGGTCAGTATCGTCGAGGAGGCCCTTGGCGAACTCGAAAAGAAAAAAATCGGCGCTCCGCTCGACGCAGAGAGGAAGGCGGCCATGATCTCGAACCTGCTTGTGGTGCTTGTGGCCGACCGCGAAGCGACCCCGATTATAAACACCGGAGCGCAACATCCCTGAACGATTGCATCACACCCGAAGGTAGAGCGCGCGAGCGCGATCAATATTCAGGATACCACTCGGCGTGCTGCGCCACCATCTTAGGATCCTTGAGCCAGGGCGCATCGTGGGAGACCCAGATGTGCTCGAAAGGCCCGACCCCCGGATCGTCGTCGAGGGTGGCGACACTCAACATCAGGTATCGGCGCTCCGGGCATTCCGAGATGATGTGGGAGCCGCAGGTGGCGCAAAAGCGCCGGAATTTACCAGGCGAGGACTCGTACGCATTCAGATTGTCCTCGCCTGAAATCCATCGAAATTTATCGCGTGGAATCCTCGCCGCTGAAGTAAAGGCCGCAGCCTGGGCTTTGCGGCAGGTTACGCAATGGCAGTGGCGGATCGGTGAATCGATGGCATCGATTTCATACTGAACCGTTCCGCACAAGCAGCTTCCTCTGAGGCTCACTTTTCCAGTTCCCAGCTCACGGCAACCGAGGACCGGGCCAAGTGGTCTCTCGCTAACTAGGCCGCGGCTTCGTCGTCTTCGCCAAAAGCCATGTCCAGGGAAGGAAAACCCTCCTCGACAAGATAAGGTCCGCCGCCCTGATTGGGCCTGGATGAGAAAAGGATGAACCTGCCGACGGGAAAAGGCGCCGCGAAGAAGCCGCCATGCCGTGCGAGATATTCCGCGGCGGCAAAGGGACTGACATTGCGAAGCCTGGCGAGCGTGACGTGCGGGACGAAGTTGCGTGTCTCGGGCGGCAGCCCTGTGAGACGGGCCGCACGCTCATGGGCCTTCTGCAACAGCTGCAGCGCGGGTGACGGCTTGATCGCAGCCCACAGGGCGCGAGGCTTGTTGCCGCCGAAGCTGCCGAGGCCGCTCACTTCAAGGTCGAAGCTATCGAATCGGATATCGGCGAGCGCCTCGGCGAAATGGTCAGCTTGCGCATCGGTGATGTCGCCAACGAACCTCATTGTGATGTGGTAGTTTTCTGGGTCAATCCAGCTTGCGCCGTTGAGCCCCGCTCTTAACACGGACAAGCGCCGAATGACGTCTTCTGGCAGTTCGATCCCGGTGAACAATCTAGGCATGGGTTCACCTCCTTTTATGTCAGGGGCGAATGAGGGGCTGCCCCATCAGCCTAGGACAATAGGGTCAGGGTGGATCATGTTTTATTCAAGGTCAACATTGTCGCGCCTATGGCAACATTTGTTCGGCTCTGGTAACTGCGACGAGCTTCTGCGCATTAAACGCCTCGAACAAAGGTGTCGCTATCTCCTTGAAGATCAAAAGATTGTGTCAACACTTCCTCATGCGGAAGCGGGGGGTGATGCTTGCCCATCGCCAGCGAACGCGCTTCTTGCGGGATCAGCCTCTTAATTCGCCGCCGGTCGCTTTCTTCACCTTCGCCACGACTTTTTGCGCGACTTGCTCGATCTCAGCCTCCGTCAGCGTGCGGTCGATGGGCGTGAGCGTGATCTCGATGGCGAGCGATTTCTTGCCTGCCGGCACGCCTTGGCCCTCGAATACGTCGAAGACGTTCACGCGCGAAATGAGGCTCTTCTCGGCCCCTTCCGCCGCCTTCACCACCGCCGATGCCTCAATGGCCTTGTCGACCAAAAAGGCGAAGTCACGCTGAACAGGCTGATAATCGCTCGCAAGGAGCGGTCCTTTGGCTGTGCCCTTGCGGCGAGGCGCAGGGATACGATCCAGGAACACCTCGAATACGGCGAGCGGACCGGCGACATCGAGGGCTTTGAGCGTCTCGGGATGCAACTCGCCGAAATGGCCGAGCACGATCTTGGGACCGAGCTGCAAAGCCCCTGACCGGCCCGGGTGATACCAGTCCGGCGTATTGCGCGTGATCTGCACCGTGTCTGCAGCAAGACCGAGGGCTTCGAGCACGCTTAGGGCATCGGCCTTGGCGTCGAAAACATCGACCGCCTTCGCGGCGCCGTCCCAGCGCCGGCCGCCTCCGGTCAATCTCGCGGCGCCCGTTCTGGCGCCGCTCGCGGCGTTGCTTTGATCTTCGGGTTTCTCTCCCGCAAAGATCTGGCCGACTTCGAAAAGCGCCGCGTCCTGCGAGCCGCGGTTGGCGTTGGCGCGCGCCGCAGCAATCAGGCCCGGAAGCAGACTAGGGCGCATGTCTGTCATTTCGCTTGAAATGGGGTTGGCGAGGCGCAGAGAGGCTTGCCCGCCGCCAAAATGCCGCGCCTGCGCCTCCCCGATGAAAGACCACGTTACCGCTTCCACAAGCCCGCGCGCCGCCAACGTTCGGCGCGCCCCGAGGACGCGCTTTTGGCTGGCGGTCAGCACAGCGCGGGTGACGCCTGAATCGCGAGGGAGCGGCGTGGAGGGAATGCGGTCGGCGCCAGACAGCCGGACGACTTCCTCGACAAGGTCGGCCGCGCCATGAATGTCGGGCCGCCAGGAGGGCGTCGTTATGCGAAGCGAGGGGGCCTCCCCTTCGACCGTACAGCCGAGCGTCTTGAGCGTGGATACAATTTCAGTGTTGGAAAACGTTGCGCCTGAAAGCTTCTGTACGCGCGCCGGATCGAATGCGATAACCGACGTTCCGGCTGGCTCTTTTCCGGCCACGACGGCGTTGCTGGGTTCGCCGCCGCAGAATTCGAGGATCATTTGCGTCGCGAGGTTGAGCCCCAGCATTTCGGACTGCGGATCGATGCCCCGCTCGAACCGATAGCGTGAGTCGGAGTTGATGCCGGTCTTTCGCCCGGTCGCAGCGGTCCGCGCCGGATCGAAATACGCGCTCTCGATGAAGATGTTCGTGGTCGCTTCCGTGCAGCCGGTCGCCTCGCCACCCATGACGCCGCCAAGGCCCAGCACCCGCGCCTGATCCGCGATTACGCACATGGTCTCGTCCACCTCGTAAGGCTTGCCGTCGAGCGCAAGGAAGCTTTCGCCCTTTTTGCCGAGCCGCGCCATGATCGGGCCGTGAAGCTTGTCGGCATCGTAGACATGCAGCGGGCGGGCGCGGTCATAGGAGATGTAGTTCGTGACATCCACCGCGGCGTTGATCGGGCGAAGACCCACGGCGCGGAGGCGGCGTTGCATCCATTCGGGCGAAGCCTTGATTTTTGCGGCGCGAATATATCGACCAACGAAGATCGGGCACGCGGACTCGGTCCCTTTCGCGAAAGGAAGCTCGATGCGAATGGGCGAGTCGAACTCGCCTTTGCCCGCGTAGCCTTCTGACACCTTTTTCAGCGTGCCAAGGCCGGCCGCCGCCAGATCGCGCGCGACACCGCGAACGCCGAGACAGTCGGGCCGGTTCGGGGTGATCGCGATATCGATGACAGGGTCGTTCAGGCCCATGGCGTCCACGAAACGCTCGCCGATGTGCTTCTCCATCCGCTCCGGCAGCTCGATGATGCCGCTGTGCTCGGTGGACAGTTCCAACTCGCGCTCGGAGCACAGCATTCCCGCCGAATCGACGCCGCGGATTGTGGCCTTCCCGAGCGTTATATTGATGCCGGGCACATACGTGCCTGAAGCCGCGAAAACGCCGATCAGGCCTTTGCGCGCGTTCGGCGCGCCGCAGACAACCTGTATGATGCCGGAGCCGGTCTCGACTTTGCAGACGCGAAGCTTATCGGCATTCGGATGCGGTTCGGCTTCGAGCACGCGCGCGATGGTAAAATCCCTGAGCTTCGCCGCCGGGTCTTCAATGCCTTCGACTTCGAGCCCGATAAGGGTGAGTTTCGCCGCGATCTCATCGAGCGAAGCGTCGGTTTGCAGGTGATCTTTCAGCCAGGAGAGCGTGAATTTCATGGGAGCGCCAAAGGGCAGGGGTTCGTAACGAAATGAGAGGCAATGCTTTGTCACGATCCTGACGCGGAAGCAACAGGCGCCTTGAGGCCAAACGCTCTCCGCGCCGCCTCACCCGTTTCATCCAAAGCTTTGCTCACGACCAGCCAACGCGCGAGCAAGCAAAAGAGCGCTGCGGTAACTGGACCTTGGCGGCGGGGGCTTTCAGTTGGTTCGTTTCGTTCTGCTGTCACCTCTTTAAATTTTTCATCCGCAGGCCGGCTTTCTGACCGTGTTGTTCATGTCCCAGTCAACAAGTTTTTTAGAAAATTGTAGCAAAATAAATTCGTGTTTGCCTCTGAGCAACAGCGACTAGGGTAGCCGCCATGGCCGTTACGGACCAAGAGAATCAAGACCGCATTTTCAATGAAATGACGATCACTCCACGGACAGGAACTCTGATCGGATCGCCTGTCCCTCCTGCGGCAAGAGGGAGTGAAACCGCCGAACGGGGCGATGGCGCTCGAATGATCGAGGTTATGTGTGATCCGTATGAGTGGAAATCCGCTGTTAGAGTCGCGCTTGTCATCTTCGTGGCCTTTCTCGCTCTGGCGCCCGCGCTTGCGCCGGATCAGAAAAAGCTTGCGGCAGAGATCAATCACCATACCCTCAAAGCGGCCGCCGCAATCAAAAGCTCCACGAAGATAGCTTCTCCGCCTGAATTACCGCCAGCAGCGCCAAAACTGCTAGGCGATGGCATGTTCTCCTTGTGATCGTTGCCGGTCGTTTGGGCATGACGCGGCGTTCGGGGGAAAGGGGAGCGGCGGTTCATGGTCGAGATGAGCACCGCTGGTTTGGAATGGGCTAGGAAACCACTGTGTCATGTCAGGCCAATTTTGATTTCAGGACGGTAAGATTTTTTTGAGAGGTGAGGAACTGGCATAATTATGCGGGGTTTTTCCCCAACAGGGCGAAGGTGCTTTTTTGTCGGTGACTCGTATGCCTACCAAAATCATTCCAGGGTTGTTGCTCTTCTCGTTTTCAACGTCCGTCGTGCTTCTGCTCGCCTTGGCATCGTTCCAGAAGAGTAATACGCAGTCCACCTCGCCAAGCTTTTCCTCACAAGACGTTCGCCTCTTGAGTGCGGAAGAAATCAATCGCCGCACCCTCGCGCTTGCGGCAGACATGGACGACTCTGCAAAATAGACGTCGCTTTTGTCGCTCCCGCCTCACGAAAATGCTCCTCAAAACCAAGCTTTTCCCGGGCGCTTGTCGCCACTCCGCCGGACGCGGGCGGGCAAGTGATCGATGTTTTTGAGGCATTCTCCGGCAGCGAAATCATGATGAAGGCAAAGCGAATAGGGCTCGCTCCCCTCCCTTGAAGGCGCAACTCCGGCATGTCAAAGTCCGCACGCGGAGGACTGCCGAATGCGCTTTTCCGATTTCTCACTGTTCCAAATTCTTATTTTCAGCGGCGTTGTTCTCATTGGAGCCATCGAGACCGGCCGCTGGTTTGGCGTCCGCGCCAAGCCTGAGGGCGTTGGAAGCGTTCCCACGCTGGAATCGTCGATCCTCGCACTTCTGGCGCTGATGATCGGTTTCACCTTCGCCCTTGCCTTGTCGCGCTTCGAAGCCCGGCGCGATGGCGTTCTGAATGAAGCGAACGCCATCGGCACGACAGCGCTTCGCGCCCGTCTGTTGCCCGCCCCGCACAACCAGGAATGTCTGAAACTGCTGCGTGAATACGTACAAGTTCGCCTGGAGGTCACTCAAAAGATTCCATCGCCGCTCGAATTAAAAGAAGCCCTTGCACGATCGAACGCCATTCAGGAGGCGCTTTGGCTGCAGGCGAAGGAGGTGGCGGCCAAGAACAACGGTATGGTTCCAACGGGACTTTTCATCCAGTCACTCAACGAGATGATCGACGATCATGAGAAACGCGTGATCGCTCTGATAAGCGGAGTGCCGAATATTGTCCTAGTCGTTCTTTATCTGAGCGCGATCGTCGCAGCCGCCTTTTCGGGATATGCGGCAGGGGTGGAGGCGCAGCGGTCGAGAGGACCAATGTATATCGCGATGGGGCTTTTCATCGCTCTCATTCTCATGATTCAAGACTTGGACAGGCCCACCGCCGGCTTCATCACGGCAAGCCAGCAGCCCATGCAGGATGTCGCCGCCAGTATCGCAGGCTTCAGCGAGTAAAGATGCATCTGGCCTTGACGCTTCGAGGCTGACCGCGTGAAGCTGGAGTCTATGGACTAGACTAGCAGGTAGCATGAAAGTTTGGCTTCATCCTTCGACAAGCTCAGGATGAGGTCGAGCGTTTTCAACGAGTTGATCCTCATGGTGAGCGTGTCGCGGTTCGCCGGGCTCACCGTGAGGCCATGGGCAACATCGTTTTCGGCAGCCTGCTCGCTTTGTCAGGTTTGCGATGGTCACCGCTGCCCCCAGGGCGGAAAATGCAGCTCAGGTAATTTGGCGGTTGTCGATGGCTCTGCACTCCAAACACTCGATCCGGCACAGGCTGAACGACGAAGTCTACGTGTCCGCGGATCTCGCTCAGGCGATGCCGAAATACAGGTTTCCTGAACCCGAGCGCGATCCGCGCGCGGTTTATGCGGCTGTCCACGACGAGTTGATGCTGGATGGGAATGCCCGCCAGAACCTGGCGACATTTTGCCAGACCTGGGAGGAGCCTGAACTGCATAAGCTCATGGACGAGTGCATCGACAAGAACATCGTCGACAGGGATGAGTATCCGCAGACGGCTGAGATCGAGGCGCGCTGCGTACATATGCTGGCCGATCTTTGGAATTCACCGCAAGCTGCAGACACGATCGGCTGTTCCACGACAGGCTCCAGCGAGGCGGCCATGCTGGGCGGTTTGGCCGTGAAGCGGCGCTGGGAAGCGAAACGAAAGGCAGCCGGACAACCGATCGGCAAACCGAACCTGATAACGGGCCCGGTCCAGGTCTGCTGGCACAAATTCACGCGCTATTGGGATGTCGAGCATCGCGAGATCCCCATGGAACAGGGACGGCTGCTCATGACGCCCGAAGAGGTCCTCAAACGCTGCGATGAAAACACCATCGGCGCAGTTCCGACGCTGGGGG
>JBAVVQ010000297.1:0-3914 GCA_049697375.1 Rhodomicrobium sp. | reverse complement strand
ACTGACGACAATCCGTCCACAGGACATAGCGTCACATACGCTACCGTTTTGGGATAAGCTTCTGCAGCAATTAAGGAGACCGGCATGGCGGCCAAGGCCGAATACAGCGCCACGACGCGGCAGATTTGCGTGAGCGTTAACCCAATCTATCTCGACGACCGATCGGCGCCGGAGCACAACCATTTCGTCTGGGCCTATCACGTCGTGATCGAAAATCGCGGCGCCGAGACCGTGCAATTGCGGAGCCGGCACTGGCGCATCACGAACGCGCGCGGAGAATTACGCGAGGTTCGCGGCCCGGGCGTTGTCGGCGAACAGCCTCGTCTTGAGCCCGGTGACGCGTTTGAATACACGAGTGGTGTGCCGCTCACGACGCCGTCCGGCATCATGTCGGGCAGCTATCAGATGCAAAGCGAGCATGGTGATTGCTTCGATGTCGAGATTCCGGCCTTCTCCCTTGACAGCCCTCACCACTCGGTTAGATTCAATTAACTAGGTCTGTGAGGTCGGCTGCAGAGGGTCGTGTGTGGACGGCCCTCCGTTGGCAAGGACTTTTTAAAGCTTCTGCACGTCGCTGGTCGGTGCGGTCATGTGTCCGGCCTGTTCATGCGGCCTTACCATATGCCGCTGGCCATAATGCTCTTCGCGCGTCTCAGGTCCCAATCGATTCCACGCACTCGAAGTGCTCGACCCACAGTGGGTTCTCCTGAGCCGGCGGTTTCGACCGGCTTTGTGCATTCACCTCTGTTCGCCCTTCCCAACCTTAGCGGCGCTTATAAGGCGCCGATTCTATGCCGCGACCAGATCTGCAAGGACAGGTTCGCGATAGCGTTCTCCGCTCGTCATCAGCGCCCAGATTATGCGCGCCAGTTTATTGGCCCACGCCATAACGGGCGCGATGGAGCGCGTCAGCATGCGAAAGGAACGGCTATGTCGTCGTCGGAAGCCACGTCCTACAGCCACGGGGCATCAGGCGTTTCGCTGCTGGGCGAGACGATCGGGGCGAACCTCCGGCGGATTGCCGCCGAGCACCCGGACGCCGAAGTGCTCGTGGACGTGCCGACAGGACGACGTTGGACGTACGCGGCATTCGACACCGAGACGGACGCGCTCGCCCGCGGCCTGATTGCCGCCGGCCTCCATGCCCGGGACCGGGTCGGCATCTGGGCGCCCAACTGCGCCGAATGGGTCCAGCTTCAGTACGCCACTGCCAAGGCGGGGATCATCCTCGTCAATATCAACCCTGCCTGCCGGAGCCACGAGCTCAGCTTTCCGTTGCGCCAGTCCGGCGTGCGGGTGCTCGTTAGCGCAGAGCGCTTCAAGACCAGCGACTACTGCGCCATGATCGGTGAGGTTAGGCCCGATCTGCCGGAGCTTGAGGAGGTGATCTACCTCGGCACACCGCGCTGGGACGGGCTCTTCGAGGCCGCGAGCGGCGGCTCAGACGCAGGATCCGATCCGCTCCGCGAGCGGGAAGCTAGCCTGTCTTTCGACGACCCGATCAATATCCAGTACACGAGCGGCACGACCGGGTTTCCCAAGGGCGCGACACTGTCGCACCACAACATCCTCAATAACGCGTTCTTCATCGGCGAGCGCTGCCGCTACTCGGCGGCCGACCGGGTCTGCATTCCGGTGCCTTTCTATCACTGCTTTGGCATGGTGCTTGGCAACCTGGCGTGCACAACTCACGGCGCCTGCATCGTGATCCCGGCTCCTGGCTTCGATCCGGCTCAGACGCTGAGCGCGGTGCAAGCCGAGCGGTGCACGTCGCTGTATGGCGTGCCGACGATGTTCATCGCAGAGCTCGCGCTGCCCGATTTCGGCAACTATGACCTGTCGACGCTACGGACCGGCATCATGGCCGGCTCGCCATGCCCGGTTGAGGTGATGAAGCGGGTCGTCAGCGAAATGCACATGACCGAGGTCACGATCTGCTACGGCATGACCGAGACGTCCCCGGTCTCGACTCAGACCAGCGCTGACGACGACATGGACCGCAGGGTCTCAACGGTCGGCCGGGTGCACCCGCACGTGGAGGTAAAGATAATCGACCCGGGAACTGGCCGAGTCCTGCCTCGCGGCAGCGCCGGAGAGCTGTGCACCCGCGGGTACTCGGTGATGCTCGGCTACTGGAACGAGCCAAGCAGGACAGCCGACGCGATCGACGCCGCCCGCTGGATGCATACGGGCGACCTCGCGGCCATGGATAAGGCCGGATATCTCAACATCGTGGGCCGGATCAAGGACATGGTCATCCGCGGTGGGGAAAACATTTACCCCCGCGAGGTCGAAGAGTTCCTGTATTCACATCCGGCGATTGAAGACGTCCAGGTGATCGGCGTGCCGGACGTGAAATACGGGGAAGAACTGTGCGCCTGGGTGCGGGTGCGCGCTGGCCAGGAACTCGAGGCCGACGAGGTCAGGCAGTACTGCCAGGGCAAGATCGCGCACTACAAGATCCCGCGTTACATCCGGTTCAGCACCGACTTCCCTATGACGGTCGCCGGCAAGGTGCAGAAGTTCAAGATGCGGGAAACGTCAATCACAGAACTTGGCCTGGAAGAGGCTAGCCAGATCCGGACCGCCTAGCGAGACGGCGTTCCTGAGCCGAAATTACTGTTTCGAAAACCGCCGTCCGGGCAGAGTGAATACGTTTCGTTACCTGCTTCAGCACGCTCTGTAGCCATACAGCTCCGTGGGTTGCCGTTAGGGGCACGCACCACATCTGATTGGGATCCGTGAAGCAGTGATTTGTGCAGCCATGACAAGAATCTTGCCAGCGTTGAGAGTCCGTTCACAAGTGCAGCACGTTGATCGAGCACTGCGCCCAAGCCGCCTTAACTGAGATTGAGCCAATATCCACCGCCGGATTCCAATCGCTTTCTCAGCTTCGTCGCGTGCATCTTCGATGGCGCATCCGAAGGGAACGGGAGGACCAACCCTTTATCTTTCTCATTCTCTCAAACAACGGTCGCTAAATTGAAGCTACCATCGCCCGAGCATCCACGCCCACAGCGCGCCTCACTCGCCTATTGCAAGCGAACGACGGGTGCGAGCATAAAATAGATGGGTGGATTCAAAGCAAGGCTGACGCTCGCGCGCCCGAGGCTAAAGCCGATCGAAAGCTTGGCGAAAAGGAACATCCATCGACTTCCGAATAGTCCCCTTTCCAGCACGGTAGACTTGGGTCGAAAGCCGCCGTGCCGGTTTTCTCGCGATCCCATGCACGTCAAGGCGGCTTCGAGATCCGAATGCGGTCTTCTCCGGCAAGGCCAAATCAATCCCGCACCTGACCCGTTCCAGACTCATAACGTTACACGTGGCTTTCGACGCTCGCGGCTATCCGCTCGACATGAGCGACATATACGAGGTTGAGCGGCGCAGTTGTAACGAAGTCCTGAAGGCCAGTCTTAACAACGAGCCGTTGTGCAGAAGCCGTTGGAAGAGCAAGTATCTTGTTACGAGCGATGAATTCCAAACCGGGAAATTAGCGCGCCCATGCCGGAAAAGACAAATGCACCCATAGGGTCCGAAGGGCAGTCAGCTCTGGGGCTTACCAGGCAATCCGGAGATGAGCCAGAATATCAGCACGCTCGCCAACGTCCGCGCTGGCGACTTGCAGAAGCATTCACATTGCTGCGGGCCGGCGGCGGCATCGCAGCGCTTCTCATCGATCAGGGTGGCAACGCACACCGGGTAGGCGCGCGGCCAGTCGGGCCCACCTACATTCGGATGTGAGTCTGCGAGCACGAAGGAAAAGCCATGCCGATGGTCGAGAAGAGCTTCCTCGGACTGGGGGCGCACGGCTTCCACAGGATCGTCTACTTCGAGTGGGGCGATCCCCGTAACGAGCACGTCCTGGTCTGCGTCCACGGTCTCACCCGGCGCGGGCGCGACTTCGACCATCTCGC
>JBAVVQ010000296.1:0-3176 GCA_049697375.1 Rhodomicrobium sp. | reverse complement strand
ATGTTTCCGCTAGCAGAAGACGCCATGAAAACATTGGCGAATTCTCGCTCCACTGTCCTGGCCGGGCTTGACCCGGCCAATCCAGTCATAACTTGAAATACCTTGTATTTTTCTGGATGGCCGCCTCAAGGGCGGCCATGACGACAAAATTAGCGGAAACGTGAATAAGCGGCGGCACTGGGGGCGCCTCAGGCGGCCTTCAAGACGCCCGAAGCCTTGGCGATATGGGTCGCAATGGCGTCCATCAGCGGCGGAGAGAGACAGTCATAGGGCTCGAGGCCGAGTTCCTTCAACCTGCCGCGGACCGCTCCCATCTGCGCCGGATCGGCTCCCGACTCGATGATCGAGGAGACGAAGGCGGCGAATTGAGGCTCCGACCAGCCCTGCTGCGGCGACAGCTCGGTATGAATGAAGTCCAATCCATAGAAGGGATGTTTCGTATTTTCGATGCGGCCGTACATGTGAACGCCGCAGCCGGTGCAGGCATGGCGCTGAATTGCGGCCGAGGGATCGGCAATCTGCAGCTTATCGCCATTCGCCGTCACCTGAACCTTATCGCGAGGGACCACGGCGACAACTGAGAAAAGATATCCCGCAGGCTTCCAACACTTCGTGCAACCGCAGGCGTGATTATGAGCCGTCTGTGAGCCCACCGCCACGGTGACGGGGTTCTCTTTGCATTTGCAAACGAGCGTGCCGCCCGCAAAATCCGCCTTGCCAGCCTTTATCCCGTTATCCACCGTCGGGTGGATGCGAATGTTGCTTGGACTCATGGTTTTCCTCGCCGGTTCTGATTCTTTTTTTCGCCAAAACATCCTTTTTTCCTTGGCTATTGGAGGTTGAACGTTTTGCTCTTAGAGCATCCTGCAACTCACAGCGCCGACAAGCCGGCGCCGTTCGGGCTCCGCGACAAAAATCGTTCCGCCCGCGCCCATTGTAATCTTATCTTGGGCGAATTGATATATGGTCACGCGGTATAAGGTTTTCTACTTTCGCTTCATGTAACAAGCGTCCAAGCGCGAGTTAAACTATTCACGTCATCGAAGGTGAAATGAGAATGCTTAGTCTTTTTATAACTCTTGCAACCATATTCGTCTTACCGAATGTTTCGAATGCTGCCGAAGGAAAAGGCATCCGCTTCTGGAATCTGACGGCGGCGACCATCACCAGCCTGCAGCTATCCCCCGCGGGAAAAGGCGAATGGGGCCGGAACCAAACCGAAAACGACAAGGACCACACCGTCGATCATGACGAGCGCCTCAAGATTACCGGCATCGAGCCCGGCGTCTATGACGTGAAGTTCCGCGACATGCACCGCGAATGCGTGATCAAGAACATCGACATCAAAGCTGGCGGAATTTTCTCGATTGAAGAGGAGAAGCTCGCCGGCCTCTGTCACACATTCTGACCGGCGCGCCCATGGATCAGCGTTGCGTCGTCCCGGAAAGGCGAAGCCTTGTCCGGGACCGTAACGAATTGAAGGCGTTTTACATTTTTAAGATCCCGGCTCGCGCTTCGCTTGGCCGGGATGACGAAGCGCGGTTCGGCTAGCGGCCGAGCCTGGCTGCGTGCCAACGCAGGTGATCCTCGATAAAGGTCGCGATGAAGAAGTAGGAATGATCGTAGCCCCCCTGCAGCCGCAGCGTGAGCGGAATCCCTGCCTTCTCGCAAGCTTCCTGCAGCAGTTCCGGCTTCAACTGGGTGTGCAGAAAGCCATCGGCCAGACCCTGATCGACAAGCAGCTCATTAAGCTTCGCCCCTGCTTCGATCAGAGCGCAGGCGTCATATGCTTTCCAGGCCTCGTGATCATTGCCGAGATAGCCGCCGAGCGCCTTTTCGCCCCAAGGGCATCGCATCGGCGATGAGATGGGAGCGAGAGCGGATACGGCTTTGAACCGGCCGGGATTTCGCAGCGCGATCGTGAGCGCGCCGTGGCCGCCCATCGAGTGCCCCATGATGCTCTGCTTCGACATGTCAGCCGGAAGCTCGGCCCCCACGAGCGCCGGCAATTCCTTCTCAATGTAGGATCGCATGCGATAATTGCGCGACCACGGCTCGACTGTGGCGTCCACATAAAACCCTGCGCCGAGACCGAAATCATAAGCGTTGTTCGGATCGCCAGGAACGCCCTCGCCGCGCGGGCTCGTATCCGGCGCAATGACGAGAAGACCAAGCTCGGAGGCGACGCGCTGTGCGCCGGCTTTTACAGTGAAATTTTCGTCGGTGCAGGTCAGGCCCGAGAGCCACCAGACCACCGGCGCGCGGCTTCCTTGCTGAACCTGAGGCGGCACATAGGCGGAAAAGCGCATCGGCGTGCGCGTCTCAGTCGAGTTGTGGCGATATACGAATTGCGTTCCGTTAAAACTGCGTGACTGCGAGACGATTTCCAACTGGCCCAAAGCCTGCTCCTCTCTCCAGCTAAATCAAAAACAAAAACGCGCTAAACCGGCGCGGGGGTTCACCCCTCGCGCCGGTCAAGGCATAATATACTTATCCCTGATTAAGACCCAGGGCGTGGCGGGAAAGGTGTGCTTAGCGCCCGCAGGTCCGGCGAGCTTGAACGTCGAGCTCGGAAGGCAGATAACGGGTCACTTCGAAGCCAGCATCTACCGTGGCCGCGACCGGCTTTGTCCATACTTTCATGGCTTTTCTCCCTGGTGTTGGAAATCCGCCGGATGTGGGGATCTCATGGTTAAATATAGTGTGGCAGGAAGGGTACTGCAATTTAGCAATTCTAATTACCAGTCTTACCCGCCCTTATCGCGCGGGATTCACTTTCTCTGAATGCGATCTTCAAAAGAAATAAATATGATTTACTCGCATAGCTGACGGGAACCTGGCCTGATTGCTGGTTGTGCTCCTTCCGAATATGCTGCGATGCAACATGAAGATGGCTTTACCCGGGTAAGCTGAGCGGGGGAGCCAGTAAAATGACTTGAAAGGACCCGCCATGAGCCGCTTTGCCATCGCCATAGCCGCTGCAGCCTTAGCCTTCATCCCCTTCGCTGTTTCGGCGAAGGATGTCGTCCCTCATTCAACCTATGCCGCTTCCGTCGCGACCTATAAGCCGATCCAGGGCTTCAGCTATGTCGTCGGATCGAGGCGTTTCGTCGGCTATTTTGTTATAGCCAATAACGGATGCGCGCTGACGGTCATCAACGCCCCGGCTGGCGACG
>JBAVVQ010000295.1:0-4195 GCA_049697375.1 Rhodomicrobium sp. | reverse complement strand
TCGTCCTGGCTGAACCTCGTTGAGCGCTTCTTCGCCGAGATCACAGGCAAGCGCATCCGGCGCGGCGTCTTCAAGAGCGTCGCCGAGTTGGAGGCCGCCATCGATGACTATCTCGCCAAAAACAATGACTCGCCAAAACCCTTCGTTTGGACAAAGACAGCCAATATCATTCTTGAGAAGCATCAACGCGCGAGAACTGTCCTCGGCGCCGTAATAAATGGGCGCCAAGCGTTAGAGTCGGAACACTAGTACAGCTTACCCGAGGCGCGTTCGCTCCCGCGCTCGCGGCTATTGGGGACCAACTTGCCTCGGGCTGCACTAGTCCTGGTCAGCATCTTCGGCATAGATGGCGAAGCTCTGAAGCTTGGCGGGATCGGCGACGACGACCGTCTCCCTGTCGACGGTCACGCCGAAAGGCTTCAGCTTCGCCAGGGCGCGTGAAAAGCTTTCAGGTTTCATGCCAAGCCTGTTGGCCAGGAGGTTCTTCTCGAATGGAAACTCGATTGCCGCCGGGCCGCCCTCGCCCTGGGGCAAGGCCCCGATAAGAAATTCGGCGATGCGCTGTGGCGCCGACCGCACCTTGATTTGCTCGATCTGGCAGATGAGCGATTTCAAATGACGGGACGCTGATTCCAGCATCGACAGCGCCAGCTCCGGCTTTTCGATGATGCGCGCCCTGAACACGGAGGCGTCGATGCGCAGCAACCGCGCGCGGGTGACCGTTTCGGCGCAGGCGGGATATCTGCCTCCCAAGAACATCGCGGCCTCGGCAAAGGTGTCGCCCGTCGTGAAGACGCTGATGACAACCTCAAGGCCGTCCCGCGTAATGCGGTACAGTTTCACCCAGCCGCTCAGAACGACGAAAAAGGCCGATGCAGGCTCGCCCTGCCTGAACAGGGTCGTGTTTTTGTCGTAAACGTGCGGCTTCCGGTTTCCCGTCAAAAGCAGGGCGTCTTCGGCAGGCACCGACTTGAAAAAGGCGGTCGAGCGTAAGATTGACCAGTCGAAAGGATCCATGACCAGGCGGGTTCGAGGCGCGGCGTGAAGGAAATTGCGCATAGATAGCGCGAGGGGGCAATTCAAAGATGGTCTAATGAGGCAGCGGATTGCTAATATTTAAGTTATGGACAGGGCTGACTAATCGGGGCCCCGCGCGGTCGCGAGCCACGACGCCGCCGCGCCATGACAAAACCGCCTCCAATGAACAGGGAAGAGACCCGGCCTCGCCTCCGGCGAAGGCTTCCCAACTTGCCCAGGTTACTCGCGCGCGCCCGAGCAGGATGGCCGTCTCAATGGTCTGACGGATTTCCCGGCCTCCCGCCTCAAAGCGGCCCGCACAGATTTTAGGAGCGGTTCTGATCATTGCTGGCCTGGCGCTTCTGCCGCCGGTGCCCCAGGGGGTTTTGGCGCGAGGCGCTGTTCGGTTAGCGGCGCAGCCTCGTCTGGGGATTTACGATCCTTAATATCGCATCTTGACCGATCAAGTTTTCAACAATAGGTTGAAAGAGCGTCTAAAAAGAGGCGTCAATTATGCTCACGTTCGCGCTCGCCCCCTTGACCAGATCCCTTTTCGAAAAAGCAGCTTCATACCCCCTAAATCTCTATAATTAAAGGACACCTTGCATCCATGAACCGTTCTGCCTGTGTGGACCGTCTGAACCGTCGATGCTTCGGAGAGCCTGTTATGCAACCTGCTGCAAGAATACTTGTGGTTGAGGATGAATTTCTCGTCGCCATGCAGATTGAAGCCATCTTAACGCGCGCGGGGTGGAGGGTTATAGGATCGGCCGGTACGCTCTCAAGCGCCGTAAGCCTGGCTCGAAAAAGCGCCTGTGACGCGGCCCTGCTTGATGTCAACCTGAGGAGCGAACGGGCGGATGAGGTTGCGGCGATTCTTTTTGCGCGAGGAGTTCCCTTCCTGTTTGTGTCAGGGTATGGCCGTGGAAATCTGCCAGCCGCATTTCGGCAAAGCGTCGAGTTGATTGCAAAGCCATTCAGCGATCGCACACTCGTGGAAGCGGTAAGAAACCTTATACGGAACAAGGCCAAGCTCGCTTCAGCCTGAACAACTCAACCACAAGGCTCAATCAGCACGGTTATGCGGCGCGTCTCCCACTAAGGCCGGAACGTCTCATATCAAGGAGTGTTGGCGTGCTGAAGGGCGGATGAGTCGCCGTACCCGTTCTTAGGCAGCCACCCCTAACGCAGGGGAATCATCGTGAAACTGAGAGTCATATCCGCAGGCGTCGCGCTCCTGATATGTGCATCCCTATACAGGAATGTCTGGGCGGACGGATCGGGGAACCCCGCCGCTTCGAAGGAAACCAATGGCAAATATTACGACAAGCAGGGTAATCCGACTTACAAGGTTGAACCTGACGGCGCCGTGGATTGGTACACCTTCTCGGGATATCTTCGTTACAATTCAAATTGCATTGTTTGTCACGGCCCGGATGGATCGGGTTCTTCCTACGCGCCGGACCTGACAAATTCCCTGAAGACCCTGGACTACGGGCACTTCCTCGCTATCGTCGCGGAAGGCCGGACCAATGTCTCGGCATCGACCGATTACGTCATGCCGGCCTTTGGCAAGAATAAGAACGTGGTCTGTTATCTCGACGATATTTACACTTACCTACGGGCCCGTTCCGACGGCGCCGTCGGACGCGGCAGGCCCGAGAAACATGAACCCAAGCCGGCCGCCTGGACCAAAGCCGAAGATAACTGCATGGGACCGGAGTAATACGAACGGCAGCCTCGGGCTGTACTGTTCCTTTCAGCGTTCGCTGATGCGCTCGGCCAGAAGCACGATGGCTTTGCGATACAGCAAGGCGTGGTTCCAGGTCCGCATCACCTCGAAATTGGCGGTTCCTTCCCCGAAGGGCGCGCCCGCTTGCCAACCGTTCGCTTTAAGGAAATTGGCCGTCGAGGCCAGCACGTCCGGCACGCTGCGCCGCAAATTCACATGCCCGTCTTTGTCGTAATCAACGCCGTATTTGAGATAGGAACTGGGTAGAAACTGAGTTTGGCCCATCTCGCCGGCGGAGCCGCCGATCATATCAGGCAAGGAAAGATCGCCGCGCTGAAGAATCTGCAAGGCGGCAAGAAGCTCGCTCTGAAACAGCTCCGTTCGCCGGCAATCATGAGCCAGCGTGGCGAGGGTGCGGATGACGCGCAAAGCGCCGAGGTCCTCTGTCCCATAGTTGGTCTCAAGTCCCCAAATCGCGACGATCAGAGGCGCCGGCACGCCAAACTCGCGTTCGATTCGCGCCAGCAAGGCGGCATTCTTGCGTAAGAGCTTCCGGCCGCGCTCGACGCGTCGACGGGTCACCGCAATCGCGGCATAAGTGTCAAAGCTTTTGTTAAAGACGCTTTGTTGGCGACGGTCGAATGCAAGCACGGCTCGATCGGGTGAAACGCCGGCGAACGCCCGAGCAACGGTGGCAGGCGGAAGGCCCGCTTTTATGGCCTCTCCGGACATCGCGTCGATGAAGACGCGAAAATCTCCCCCGCACTGCGCCGCTTGTACTGGGAGCGCAAGAAGGAGCGAAAGACAAAACACTGTGATGCAATGCCTCAAAAGCAGCCCTTTCCAGCCCTACCGACATGTCCGACACCCGGCAGGCGCGCTTTCGATACTCTGCGTCGCAGTGGCGTGTGGAGTCCATAACGTGCTGGCTCACAATAATTTTCGCGGAGGTCGCGCGCCGCAGAATGTCGATTCTGCGTCACAAGCGAGCAGCCCGCCGCGGATCCTTGACTGAGGCGATTTTCAAAAATACGTTGAATCTGTATAAAGAAAAATACGCAACTCCCTTCGACGGCTTTTGCGCTGCGTGGCGCGTCCCTAAGCTGCAGGCGAAGTTGAACGTCCGCATTCCTGTTCTGTTAGTTGGTTGGTGACCGGTCATGCCGTGGAAATTCGCCATCGGGCTCTCGCTTATTCTTTTCGTGGCGCTCCTTGGCTTGGCGCCGTTCCTCGTACCGACCCGAGACAAAGTGGCGGCAAAATTCAATGATCAAACCATCAAAGCCGCGGCTGCGATCAAGCTCTTCGCAAATTAGCGCCTCTAAGTGTCCGTTCACAAAGTTCTTGAATCGTCTGAATCCTTTGTGATTCAAGGAAGGCGGCTGTGATTCGGAGGGGCCGCCGATGTGGACTGCTGAAAACCGTAAGCGCTACGACCGAAGCCGG
>JBAVVQ010000294.1:0-2056 GCA_049697375.1 Rhodomicrobium sp. | reverse complement strand
CGAGCGATCCGGCTATGGCAAGCGCCGGGATGACCATCAGGAAGCGGCCGATCAGCATCGCGAAGGCGAGCGTCGTGTTGTAGAACATCGTATTGGCGGAGAGCCCCGCGAAGGCGCTGCCGTTGTTGCCGGTCGCGGAGGTATAAGCGTATAGCGCCTCGCTGAACCCGTGCGGGCCTGCGTTCGCCATTCCGGCGAGGCCATCCTTGACGACGACGGCGATGGCCGAGAAGCCCAGGATTGAGAAGGGCAGGATCAGGATCGCGAGCATCGCCATCTTCACCTCCTTGGCCTCGATCTTCTTGCCAAGATATTCCGGTGTTCGCCCGACCATGAGCCCCGCGATGAAGACGGCCAGGATCGCGAACATCAGCATCCCGTAAAGGCCCGAGCCCACGCCTCCGAAAATGATCTCGCCGAGCATGATGTTAATCATCGGGATCATGCCGCCGAGCGGGGTCAGGCTGTCGTGCATGTTGTTGACCGCGCCGCAGGACGCGTCTGTCGTAATGGTCGTGAACAGCGCCGAGTTTGCGATGCCGAAGCGGAGTTCCTTGCCCTCCATATTGCCGCCTGGCTGGAGCGCGCTCGGCGCAGTATCGATGCCCAGATTCGCGAAGGCTGGATTTCCGGCTCCCTCGGCCGAATAGCAGACCGCTACGCCGGCAAGGAACAGGAGGCCCATGACCGAGAAGATC
Organism: Rhodomicrobium sp.; assembly: GCA_049697375.1. Taxonomy (GTDB): domain Bacteria; phylum Pseudomonadota; class Alphaproteobacteria; order Rhizobiales; family Rhodomicrobiaceae; genus Rhodomicrobium. The sequence goes on along the minus strand of JBAVVQ010000294.1, from coordinate 1,358 downwards.
GCCCAGCCCTGACGCTGATCGCCGACCATGCGGCCGAACACATTCGTGAGTGCGGCGCCGATGGAGAAAATCAGAACGATCTGGATGAAGTTTGTGATCGCGTTAGGGTTTTCGAATGGATGCGCCGAGTTGGCATTGAAGAATCCGCCTCCGTTGGTGCCCAGCATCTTGATGACTTCTTGCGAGGCAACCGGCCCTTGGGCGATGAGCTGCTTTCCGCCTTCAAGAGTAGCGACCTCGGTGTAGGGGCTCAGATTCTGCGGCATGCCCTGCCACACGAAGAACAACCCAACCACAATCGAGACGGGCAGGAGCACATAAAGCGTGCAGCGGGTCATATCGACCCAGAAATTGCCGACGGTATTGGAGTTCCGCCGCGAGAAGCCCCGGATCAGCGCAAGCGCAAGCGCGATGCCGGTTGCGGCGGAAAGGAAGTTGTGCACTGTGAGCCCGGCCATTTGCACGAGATAGCTCATGGTCGTTTCGGGCGTGTAAGACTGCCAGTTCGTATTGGTGACAAAGCTGACAGAGGTGTTGAAGGCGAGGTCGGGCGTGACCGCAGCCTGCCCCTGCGGGTTGAAGGGCAGCGAAGCCTGAAACCGTTGCAGCGCATAGAGCGTCACGAACCCGGCCACGCTGAAGAACAGCATGGAAACGGCATAAGTGAGCCAGCTCTGCTCTTGTTTTTCGTTGACGCCGCTGACCCAGTAAAGCGCCCGCTCGATGGGCCGCAGCGGCCAGTAAAGCGGCACACGCTCGCCATTGAACACACGGGTCATATACCAGCCGAACGGCTTGGCGATGAGAATGATAACGAGCGCATAGAGTGCGATCTGCACCCAGCCTAGAATTGTCATGGATGACGCTCCCCTAGATCGACCCGCCTTTAATCGGAATCGATCAAAGGCGGAAAAGTTGATCGATTCTTAAGTGCTAGAGCAGCTCGGCGTCCAAGCGGACGCGGGCTGCTCTAGAACCGCTCGGGACGGACAAGCGCGTAAACGAGGTAGACGAGCAACAGAGCGGTGACGGCTCCGGCCAGAATGTAATCAAGAGACATAACGGTCCTCACAATCGGTCGCAGGCCGCGACATAGGCAAGCGCGATAACGAAAAAGCCGACGCCCAGGGCCAGCATCACAATGTCAGTCATTTCGAGCCTCAGGTTTCTGCCGCGCTCAGATCCAGGAGGGTCGTCATCCGGAGCGGCCACCGGCGAAAAATCAGCAATCAGACATAAAAAAACAATTCGAACGCTCACACGCTCCTATAGGAATTTCATAGTCGCGTGATGCGCGCTCGCAAACGTCGCTTGAGGCTGTTTGGAAATCGGGAAGGCGGCTGATCGCCGCCTCAGGC
>JBAVVQ010000293.1:0-2141 GCA_049697375.1 Rhodomicrobium sp. | reverse complement strand
GTGCAAGACCTCACGGCCAGGATCAATCGCGAATTCAAATACCAGACCGGCGCAACGGATGCGGCAACCTCCGTTGAGCAAGTGCTGAGGATCAAGCGCGGAGTCTGCCAGGATTTCGCACATCTCGAAATCGCGTGCCTGCGCACGCTCGGACTCGCCGCCCGCTATATCAGCGGATATTTGCTCACCTACCCGCCGGAGGGGCAACCGAAGCTGGTTGGCGCGGACGCCTCTCACGCCTGGATTTCTGTCTGGTCGCCGGAGTGGGGGTGGGTCGACTTCGATCCTACGAACAATGTCATCCCCAAGGAAGAGCATATCGCGATTGCCTTCGGCCGCGATTTTCAGGATGTGAGCCCTGTGAGCGGGGTGCTCCTCGGCGGCGGGGAGCACGAAGTCGAAGTGGCGGTGGACGTTAATCCTACGGCGACTGATGGCGTTGCGGCGCGTTAAATGCCCATGCCAAAGAAAAGCATGATGGCGGCGCTGAGGCGGCGCCGCTCACCAAGGCAAACCGCCTGAGCTCAACTCTGCCTTCCGTTAAGCGCCGCCAGCACCGGATTATGCAGTTTCATGTCGTGCGGCCGGCGCATTTCATAACGCGGATGACTGGCTTGGGAGACTTCGTCTCCTCCGGACTGATCGAGATAGGCTTCAAGCTCCGCGCGCGTCCGGTTTACCTGTTCCCTGCTGCACTGCTCCCTGAAGGCCTGCACGATGGTGCAATCCGAGCTGTTTGAGGCTGGCGTGCTTGGCCATCCAAGGTGCTGAAGGATCTCGTTGGCGATCCTGAGCCTGTCCGTCGCTTGTCCCTCAGCGTCGGGCCGCGACTGGTCGACGCAACGGAGGGCGAGGACGACCGGATTTTTTAAAATGGTCTGCGCTTTATGCGATGCGGGCGCCACGCTCTTGCGATGGGCTTCGGAGGGGTTGGAGATTTCCGATATTCTCGGAAAAACAGCTTTTGGCGGGGTAAACAAATGCTTCATCTCTCTACTGAAGAATACTTAGACTGCAGGTTTCGTTTACAAAGACGGGATACTTTTATTGAATGTAGTCTTGGTTCTCTAATGCTTTATTAAGCTTACCCGCATTCCTGGAAATATGCGTAACAACGCAATGCGCGCGGGCGCATAGTCCCCCGCGTCAGGCTTGGAACCGAGCTTTCGAGGCGCTTTAACGCCCTGGCGTAACTTTGATGGTTAGATCGTATGATCCGGCCCGCTTCGGACCTCGCTGTCCGACCTGGATCTGATAGACGCCGCTTTCACGGATTTCTCCGCGGTAAAATGGGCCGCCGGGACCGCCATCCATCTCTCCGGCGGGCGAGATGACCCTGCCGGAAGGATCGACCCCTTGCGCATTCGTTATCTCGGCCTGCAGATGCTGCCCCTTCTCGGCCCGAAGGCAGTATGTTTTTTCGGGCTCACTGGCTGAAAGCTCCACATGCACCGTTCGATGCTGGTCGAGCAGGGGGCAACTATGCTCGACCTTCGCTCTGGCGAAACCCGGCGCCAGAGCGAACGCGGCGGCAAGGATGAGGACTCTCAGCAGCCTGGCTGCCCTAGGAGACGAGCGTCTCCGGCGGCAGGATAAGCTGCTTGATGAACGCATCGAAATCGATGCCCGGATTTGTGGTGTTGCAATCATAGCCATCGCCGCCATGACACTCATCGGAATATTGCCAAACCAGCACGTCGCAAGGTAGCGTGACACTTGGTGTGACGGCTGCGGCGTTCCAAGTCGGGACCGGGTGGCAACCGCGCCACTTCCAGCGCGCGATCCAGACGCCGTGACAGGTGACGCCCTGATCGGCTGCCGAGGCGATCGCCCGCCAGGTGGCGTTATCGGATTGGACCCCATAGACGCACGGCAGAAGCGTCACGTCGCCTTTCGTCAAGGTCTGGCTGTAGTCGCTGAGCGTGCTCGCCCAGCCCTTATAATAGGACAGGGCCAGTGGCGGGGTGCTTTCGACATCGAGAAACATCAAGAACTTGCCGCCGAGCGATTTCAGGTAATCTCCGCGGAACGTCAGGAGCACATCCTTGACGTTGAGCTTGGCGTCGGCCACCCCTTGCGCAGACGTCCCCGCCACCCTCTTGGTCTGCCGCGCGATCGGCAGCACGCGGATGTCTCGGTCC
>JBAVVQ010000292.1:0-9099 GCA_049697375.1 Rhodomicrobium sp. | reverse complement strand
ATGCGGAAGCCCGGGTCGCCGCTCTGGCGCGGCCCCAGAACTTCGCCGCCGCCGCGCAGGCGCAGGTCCTCCTCGGCGATCACAAACCCGTCCTCAACCTGCCGCAGGATATCGAGGCGCGACTTTGCCGTGTCCGACAGCGGCGCCTTGTAGAGGAGGACACAAGAGGATTGCGCCGCCCCTCGTCCGACGCGGCCGCGCAATTGATGGAGCTGGGCGAGACCGAACATTTCGGCGTTTTCGATGATCATCACGGTTGCGGCGGGGACGTTCACGCCGACCTCGATCACCGTGGTGGCGACGAGGATCGAGGTGTCGCGCGCGGAGAAAGCGGCGATGGCGGCGTCTTTTTCCGCGCCTGAAAGCCGCCCGTGAACGAGACCCACCCGCTCGCAGAAGATCTGGCGCAGATGAGCCGTGCGCTCCTCGGCAGCGGTCATGTCGCGCGCCGTTTCGCTGTCCACGGCCGGACAGACCCAGTAGATCTGCGCCCCTTCCCGCAAAGCGCGGTGCAAGCCTTCAACGATGTCCTCGAGGCGGTCCTGGGGAACGGCCCGCGTCGCTATGGGCTTGCGCCCGGCAGGTTTCTCGGTGAGCTGGGACACATCGAGGTCGCCGTGCAACGACAGAAGCAGCGTGCGCGGGATTGGGGTGGCGGTCATGACCAGGATGTCGGCATCCCCGGCCCGGGCCTTCTCCTGCAACGCAAGGCGCTGCGCCACGCCGAACCGGTGCTGCTCATCGACGATGGCAAGGCCCAGATCGTGGAACTTAACGTCAGGCTGAAACAGCGCGTGCGTGCCAACGATAATCTGGATTTTGCCCGAGGCGAGCTGCTCCAGGAGCAGCGCGCGGGTCTTCCCCTGCTCGCGACCCGAAAGATAGCCGAGCCTGATCCCCGCAGCTTCGCATAAGGGCTTCAAGGTCTCCAAGTGCTGCCGAGCCAGCACATCGGTCGGGGCCATGATGGCCGCCTGCGCGCCTGCTTCGACCGCCGCCGACATGGCCAGCGCGGCGACCACCGTCTTCCCGCTTCCGACATCGCCTTGCAGAAGCCGCAGCATCCGGCGCGGCGCGAGCATGTCGGCTTTAATCTCGGCGAGCGCCTGCTCCTGCGACCGGGTGAGGGAATAGGGGAGCGCGCCGCGCATCCTTTGTGCGAGATGTCCATCGCCAGCAAGAGGCCGCCCCGAAAGCTCCCGGTAGCTGCGCCGGACAAGCGCGATGGCGAGCTGCGCCGAGAACACCTCATCGAAGGCGAGCCGCTCCCGCGCCTTCGGCCACAGCGCAAGGTCCGCCGCCGATTGTGGACGATGCAGGATGTGCAGCGCACGCCAGAAGGACGGCCAGCTTTCCGAGTCCAGAAGGGAAGCCTCCTGCCACTCCGGAAGGTCCGGCGCCTTGGCCAGGGCGTCGGCCATGACGCGGTACAGGAATTTCTGCGTGAGGCCGAGCGTCAAGGGATAGACCGGCTCTATCCCCGGAAGTTTCGCGCGCTCGGATGGAGCGAGGATATAATCGGGATGGGTCATCTGAAGGCGCGAGCCGTAGCGCTCGACGCGACCCGACACGATCCGCAGCTCATTGAGCGGCAAGAGACGCCGCATTGCGTTCCGGTCGCCGTGGAAGAACACGAGGTCGAGAGACGCGCTTTCGTCCTCGCAAACGATGCGCAGCGGCGCACGGGCCGAGCCTTTCGGCGGCGCGTTGTAACGAACCGGCTTGACGACGAGCGTCGTCACGGCTCCAGGCGCCGCCTCCATAACAGACGGCGTCAGCCGCCGGTCGAGATAGCCGTTCGGGAGATGCCAAAGAAGATCGATGACCCGAGGCGGACTCAGAGGCTTCGCAAGAACCTTGGTCAGCAGCTCTTCGCCTCGGGGGCCAAGACCTTTCATGCTGGTCAGCGGGGCGCAAAGCGCGCTGATGTCGTCACCCTTGGGCGCGACCTGCGATGCGATATCTGATTTTGGCAAAGTCATTCGAGCCGAAGATGAGATTTTCGGCTCGCTATTCCAAGGCAGAGCTGATTCGTGGAACTGGAAGAGATCGGTCACTCGACACCATTATTGCGGCATCGCGGCTGCCACCCCCCGGATGCGTTCGACTCGCCTGAAGCCTAGCTTTCCGCCAAACATTTGTCAGCTGGCGGCTGGGGTTCGTCCCCAGCTCACCGACCGGGCGCCAAGGCTTCACCTGTGGACCGAACCGCGCCCAGCCTTGTCAGAGCGCGAAAGCCTGATAGTTTGAGCGCTGATCTTCAGCCGCAATTTTGCCGATTCGGGGAGAGAATCCTGATCTCGATGATCGCGAGTGGCAACCGTGTTTCCACGCTGCGGCGAGCGCTCGATGGAGCGCGCGGCGCTGTTCATCGCTCCCGCCCGAGGCCGGCTTAGTGATATCCGTCATCGCCAGCCTATGCGCGGCCGTCGCGAGCCTCGGTTGCCTTTATCTTTTGGCGGCCATTTTTATTGTTCTCCTGCGGAAGCGAAAGCGCAATGCGAATCCTCGTCCTGAGCCGGTCACCCTCCTGAAGCCGCTTCACGGCGCCGAGCCCCGGCTCGCAGAGTGCCTTACGTCCTTTTGCGCCCAGGACTATCCCGGCCCGGTTCAAATCATCTTCGGACTGCAGGACGGCGGCGACCCGGCGCTCGCCATTGCGAAAGACCTCCAAAAGAAATTCCCCGCTTTGGATATCGGCATCACGGTGGACGCATCGGCGCATGGAGCGAACGCCAAGGTCTCGAACCTCATCAATATGAAGGCGAGCGCGAAACATGACATTCTGATCGCGGCGGACAGCGATATCCTGGCGCCTCCCGACTATCTGGAGCAGGTCGTGGCGCTGCTGCAAAAGCCCGGCGCAGGCGCGGTCAGCGTTCTCTACTACGGCGAATCGGCTGGCTCTATGTGGTCGCGGCTCGCCGCAGCGTGGATCAATACGCACTTTCTGCCGAGCGTCATGGTTGGAACGGCCCTCGGGCTGGCGAAGCCCTGCTTCGGTTCGACGATTGCGCTTAATCGGGAGGCGCTTGAGCGGATTGGCGGCTTCGAGGCCTTCGCGAGCCAGCTTGCCGACGACTATGCAATCGGGGCCGCCGCGCGAAAGGCGGGGTTCTCTGTCGAAATTGGTCCGGCCACGGTGGGGCATGTGTGCCACGAGGAGAGTCTCGCCGACCTCCTGCGCCACCAGCTTCGCTGGGCGCGCACTGTCCGGTCCATCGATATGCCGGGTTACCTCGGCTCCTTCATTGCCCATCCTTTCGGCCTGGCGCTCCTGGGAGTTGCGGCAGGCAGTCCGTCGTGCCTGGCTTTGGCCGTTATGGCTATCGGTTTGCGCGTTGGTTTGTGCAAGGCCGTGGAACGATCCTTTGAACTCTCGCGGCAAGCCTATTGGATGTCGCCGGTTACCGATCTGCTAGCCTTCGGCGTCTTTGTCTGGAGCTTCTTCGGCACAAGCGTCACTTGGAAACGCGCCAGCTACACTGTGTTCGGCGACGGCCGGATGGCTCAATCCCGTTAGGAGACCACCTGATGAACATTCTCTTTTTGCAGGCCCCTTCGTTCGATGGGTTCGATGGAGGCGCCGGTTCCCGCTATCAGGCGCGGCGCGAAATCCGGTCCTTCTGGTATCCAACCTGGCTCGCGCAGGCGGCGGCCATGGTTCCTTCCGGAAAACTCATCGATGCGCCGCCGCACGGAACGACCCTCGATGACGTCGTGCGCGACGTGAAGAATTTCGACGCCGTCATCTGCCATACCTCCACGCCGTCCTTCCCCGTGGACGTAAAGGTGGTTGAAGCGCTGAAAGCGGCGAAGCCCGATCTGAAAGTCGGCCTCCTCGGCGCCAAAGTCGCCGTCGATCCCGAAGGAAGCCTCAATGCGTCTCACGCCATCGACTTCGTGGCGCGGGAAGAGTTCGACTTTACGGTCAAGGAACTGGCGGAAGGCCGCGACTGGAAAAACATCCAGGGCCTATCCTACCGCAACGCCAACGGGCAGATCGTTCATAACGAGGACCGTGCGATCCTCGAACACATGGATCAACTGCCATTTGTGACGCCGGTCTACAAACGCGATCTGAAGATCGAAAAATACTTCATCGGCTATCTGAAACACCCCTACCTTTCGCTCTACACCGGGCGTGGCTGCAAATCGCGATGCACCTTTTGCCTGTGGCCGCAGACGGTGGGTGGCCATCGTTACAGGACGCGCAGCGTCGAGCACGTCATCGAGGAGATGCGCTGGGCCAAGGCCGCGTTCCCGCAAGTCAAAGAAGTTTTCTTCGATGATGACACGTTCACCGATAACCCGGCCCGCGCCGAGGCCATCGCGCGCGAACTGGGCAAGCTCAACATCACTTGGTCATGCAACGCCAAGGCCAACGTTCCTCGGAAAACGCTGGAAGCTTTGAAGGACAACGGGTTGCGGCTGCTCCTCGTCGGCTACGAAAGCGGCAATCAGCAAATCCTGCACAACATCAAGAAGGGGATGCTGGTCGACGTCGCGCGGCGCTTCACCAAGGACTGCCACGAACTCGGCATCACGATCCACGGCACCTTCATCCTCGGCCTTCCGGGCGAGACGAAAGAGACGATCGAGGAAACGATCCGCTTCGCGCAGGAGATCAACCCTCACACGCTTCAGGTGTCGCTCGCGGCGCCCTATCCAGGCACGCATCTCTACAAGCAGGCAATCGCGGAGGGATGGCTCAACGAGGATGGCATCGATTTTGTGAATGGGAACGGCGTGCAGCTCGCGCCGCTAAGCTACCCGCACCTCAATCACACCGAGATTTTCGGGTCCGTCGAGGACTTCTATAAGCGGTTCTACCTGCGGGCGCCCAAAATCGCGTCGATCGTTTCCGAGATGGTGCGGAGTCCAACCATGATGAAACGGCGCCTGCGCGAAGGCGTTGAGTTCTTCAACTTCCTCCGCGACCGCCGCGACAACGCGAGCTGCTGAGCAAGCGCCGCCTTGCTTACCGAGTCATAAGCCGGAACCCGCGCCGCATCTCGCCGCGCGGGCTTGCCAACCTTCCGGCCCCGTAGAACCAAGTGAGCGCGTCTGAAATGCCTTGCTCGTAAGGCCTCGACGTGTAGCCCAGTTCGTTGCGGGCTTTCACATCGTTGAAGTACATGCACTGCCGCGCCATTCTGAGACTGTCCCGGGTGGCGAAGGGCTCCTTACCCGTGCACCAGGCAACGGCCTCGCTCGCCACGGCGAAGGGGTAGATTGCAGGCACCGGCAGCTTCACGCGCGGCGGCTGCCGTCCGGTCTGGCGCGCGATTTCAGCCAGGATGTCTCGCAAACGGAGATTTTCGCCGCCGAGAATATAGCGTTCGCCAACAACGCCACGCCTCAGCGCAGCGAGATGGCCCTGCGCCACGTCGTCGACGTGAACGAGGTTCAGGCCCGTATCCACATAGGCAGGCATCCGGCCGGCGGCGCATTCAACGATGATGCGGCCTGTCGGCGTCGGCTTGATGTCGCGCGGGCCGACCGGCGCGGACGGGTTTACGATGACAGAGGGAAGTCCGGCCTCGGAAATGAGAGTCCGCACCACATTTTCGGCCAGGATTTTGCTGCGTTTGTAGGGATTGAAGGCTTCCGCGCCATCATGGGAATGTTCCTCATTAGCGGGGGCCGACGGCGACGAGTGGGCGAGCGTGCAGACGCTGCTCGTATAAACGATCTTCTCAACGCCGCTTTTGAGCGCCTCCTCCATGATGTTGGCCGTGCCGAGCACATTGGCCGCCATGAGTTCGGAGGGCTTTCTGGTCCAAAGCCGGTAGTCGGCGGCGGCATGAATGAGATAGCGGACGTCTTTCAGCGCGTCGTCGATCGAGCGCTTATCCTTGAGATCGCCGACTGCGATTTCTACCGGTAAGCCTGCGAAATTCTCGCGTGGAGAGGAGGGGCGAACAAGAACCCGGACTTTGAAACGGGCGTTCAAGAAGGTGCGGACAATGGCGGACCCAATAAAGCCGCTTGCGCCCGTGATAAGGACGCGATCGCTATCCCCGTAAGTCACGATGTCTTTCCTCCAGTTCGGCGCCTTGTGGCTTGCAGCTTGGGTAGGAAAAGTCCGATCCAACTGTGGCCAGACCGGGACGCTCCGCGACCGGCTCCTATGACGAGCGTGAAAGCGCACACAAATTTTTCAACGGACGCAGGCGTAACGTCCGTTTGGGCGCTGATAAGCTGCTCTAGTACTTTAGAATCGATCAACTTGTCCGCCATCAACCGATTCTGGTCGATGGCGGGTTGATCTAGCGCCGAAAGTGCGGGAAAGATGGCGCTTGTACACTGCTGGGGTTGGTTTCGGACCACCGGGTGAGAGAACTACAAAGGTTTTTTAATGGACGGGCTTGAAATCAGACGCAAGCGCGCGCTTTATCGCGCGCTTCATCGCGGCACGAAAGAACTGGATCTGATCTTGGGCCATTATGCAAAAGAGCATGTCCCAGGCATGGACGAGGCGCGGCTGACACTTTTCGAACACCTCCTGTCTTTGCCGGATGCCGATATCGACCAATGGATCCGCGGGCACGAAACACCCGATGACGTGGCCGTCGCCATAGCGGAAGTCCGCGACTTTTATAGGCTCGGGAAGTAGCTTAGGCTGGCGCGTCGGATTTTGATTATCGTACTCAGAGCGTAGACCGAAATGGCGGGCGAATCAGGAACACTCGGCAAGAAAGCCGCCACGCAGGCTACACCCACCGCTCTCGATAAGCTCGCAGGCGGCGAAGGCGTGATTGTGGCTGCAGGGGTGCCCGAAGGGTACGACGCATTCCTTCTGGCCGCCATCGCGCGCAGGCTTCCCGCCGATACGGCGTTTCAGCAAGCGGTTCTTCATATCGCGCGTGACGATCAGCGGCTTGCGGCGATCCGGAGCCAGCTCGAATTTTTCGCGCCAAACGCCGAGGTGATGACCTTTCCGGCCTGGGATTGCGTCCCCTATGACCGCGTTTCACCGGACAGCGATATCGAAGCACGCCGCATCGCTACCCTGGCGCGGCTTGCTCATGCCAAGGGCGGCAAGGCCGCCGTCATCGTGCTGGCCACGGTTAACGCCGCGCTCCAGCGCGTGCCCCCCCTTGAAGCGCTTAAGAAGGCGGCGGTGCGGCTGACAGCGGGCGGCCCTGTGAGCATGGATCAGGTCATCCAGCGGCTCGATGCGTCTGGTTTTTATCGCACGGGCACGGTCATGGAGCCGGGCGAATACGCGGTGCGCGGCGGTATTCTCGACCTTTTCGCGCCAGGGCACGCGCGTCCCGTCCGGCTTGATTTCTTTGGCGACACGCTCGAAAGCATCCGGCAGTTCGATCCCGTCACCCAGCGCACGCAGGCGGCGCGCGAGCAAGTCACGCTTCTGCCGATCAGCGAGGTGCCCTCGGGCGAGGGGGCGATCAAGCATTTCCGCCGGCGCTATGTGGAGCTGTTCGGTCCGGCGAAAGGCGACGACGCGCTCTACGAAGCCGTCTCGGCCGGCAGCCGTTATCCCGGCATGGAGCATTGGCTCCCGCTTTTTTATGAGCGGATGGATACGCTGTTCGATTACCTCCCGAACGCGGTTATCACAATCGACCATCTCGGCGATGACGCGCAGGCTAGGCGGCTGGAGACGATCGCGGACCACTATGACGCGCGCAAAGAGGGGCTCGAGCAAAGATCGTTCGGGGCGCCGCCCTATAAGCCGTTGCCGCCGGATGCGCTCTACCTCACCGCCAAGGAATGGCAGGAGCACGTGCTGGCGCATAAGGCGCGCATCTTCACCCCGTTTCCGCAGCCCGCCCCAACAAACCTTCAGATCGATTTCAGAGGCAAGCAGGGCCGCAGCTTCGCAATCGAGCGCGCGGAGTCATCCGACAAGCTGATCCCAGCCGTCATCGAGCATATGCGCACGCTTCAGGGGCTCGGCAAACGCACCATCGTGGCCTGCTGGACGAACGGCGGCCGCGAACGGCTCGGCAACATGATCTCGGCGCATGAGGGCGCCCGCATTGAGAAGGTTGCGAATATCGCCGAGGCAAGAAAAGCCGATAAATCGGCTGTGAGCTTTGCGCTGCTCGGCCTCGAAAGCGGCTTCGAAACGCCCGACCTCGCGATTATCGCCGAGCAGGATATTCTCGGCGACCGGCTCATCCGCCGCCGGAAGGCGAAGAAGGCGAGCGACGTGCTGGTGGAGGCGTCGAGCCTCACGCCGGGCGATCTCATGGTTCATGCTGATCACGGCATCGGCCGGTTCATCGGCCTCAAGACCATCTCGGCGGCAGGCGCCCCGCATGACTGCGTGGAACTCGAATATTCAGGCGGCGACAAGCTCTTCCTGCCCATCGAGAACATGGAGCTTCTGACGCGCTACGGCTCCGACGAGACGAATGCGAATCTCGACAAGCTCGGCGGCGCGTCCTGGCAGGGACGCAAGGCCCGCATGAAGAGGCGCATCCGCGAGATGGCGGAGGAACTGATCAAGATTGCGGCTGCGCGCGAGACACGGGCGGCGCCCGTGTTCACTGTGCCCGATGGGGCCTATAACGAGTTCGTCACCCGCTTCCCCTATGAGGAAACCGACGATCAGTTCGCCAGCATCGACGCGGTCACTGAAGACCTCGCCAAAGGCAAGCCGATGGACCGGCTCATTTGCGGCGATGTCGGCTTTGGCAAGACCGAAGTGGCGCTTCGCGCCTCCTTCCTTGCGGTCATGGAAGGAAAACAGGTCGCGGTTGTCGTGCCGACGACGCTGCTGGCGCGCCAGCATTTCCAGACTTTCGCGGAGCGCTTTCGCGGCTTCCCTGTGAAGGTCGCGCAGGCTTCGCGGCTCGTCGCGGCGAAAGAGCTGGCGCAGGTCCGTGAAGGGCTGAAAAACGGGCAGATCGATATTGTCGTCGGCACGCACGCGCTGCTCGCCAAAACGATCGGGTTCAGGGATCTTGGCCTTCTCATCATCGACGAGGAGCAGCATTTCGGCGTGGGTCACAAGGAGCGGCTGAAGGCTTTGCGCGAAGAGGTGCATGTGCTCACGCTTACCGCGACGCCGATCCCGCGCACGCTGCAACTCGCGCTGACTGGCGTTCGCGAGATGTCCGTCAT
>JBAVVQ010000291.1:0-18199 GCA_049697375.1 Rhodomicrobium sp. | reverse complement strand
GGGTTTACGCGGCGAAAAATGCGGACCGGCGCGCTTCGGTCGAACCGGGGGCGAAGATTCAAAAAAGCGTTGAAAATGCTGTGTTTTTTATGCTTAAGGAATTGGCCATTAAATTAAATTTAATGCCGGAATTATTTCATTTACTGGGACGCGCAAAAGTCCGTTAAATATGTTGCGACTTCGGCTGTTAACCACGATGCCGCTGTTCGAAGCCCCGACGGCGGCCGTACGCTTCTGAATTTATTCTTTTATATCAACGACTTACTCAGATTAACCTCTCGGCAAGGCGCTTTTTTCTAAGATCCCCACACCGGACACCCGTGGGATTCGCATCAGGGCACCGGTCATATGCGCAGCAAAGCCGCACACATGACCGCACCCGATTGGGGAAAACACGCCAGAAAACTTCTGCAACAAGGGGGGCTCACACTCTTACGATACTTCACGCAACGAACGCAGAACCGTCCCGCAACCAACCCGACGCCACGCCACGGACGCACGACCCGCACGCAACGAACGCAGAACCGTCACGCAACCAACCCGACGCGACGCCACGGACGCACAACACGCACGCAACGAACGCAGGACCGGCACACAATCAACCCGACGCCACGCAACGGACACCAACCGCACGCAACGAACGCAGAACCGTCACGCAACCAACAGACACGCAACAAGCTCGACTTCTAATAGGCGTAGCGATCAAACCGCTCGTGATCGCGGTGAAGGTCGGCGCGGCGGGCGTTGATCTCGCGCTCCTCATGGTGGCGGCGCCAGCCATACCACCAGGCGCTCAGATAATGGCCGTCGCGAAGGGCCTGCTGCTCGCGCTCGCTGTAATAGTGGTGGTCGGCATAATCGTGGTCGAGCCTCGCGCGGTCCTTGTCGATGTCGCGTTCGAGGCGGCTGTCCCCGCGATAGCCATCATAATAGTCGTAGGCGGAAGCGGGCTGCGACAGGCCGAGGTGCAAAAGAGCGAAAGCGCCGATGGCCAGTGCGAAAGAAAAGCGTTTCATGGGCTGCCTCTCAATCCATCTCGAAACGATGATTAGAGCTTAGTCTCCGCTGGCTGAACGCAGGTGAAAGGGCGCGTTTAGAATTCGTTCAGCTTTTTCACTCCTTCGTGATCGCCGTCGGATAGAGGAGCGGCCGCGTCTTTCAGACCACAGTTTCAAAAGAGATGGATTTCCTTCGCTCAGAGTATCCCAACGGACCTCATGCTGAGATGCCCGTCCCGCCCGAGGATGATGTGATCGTGGACGACAACGCCGAGCTTCGTCGCGACATCGACAATCTGCTTTGTCATGTCGATATCGGCTTTCGACGGCGTGGGATCGCCGGACGGGTGATTGTGGGCCAGAATGATCGCCGATGCCGAAAGCTCCAGCGCCCGCTTCAACACCTCGCGCGTATAGACGGGAGTGTGGTCGATGGTGCCGCGTGTCTGCACCTCATCGGCGATGAGCTTGTTGCGCCGGTCGAGAAACAGGATGCGGAACTGCTCGCGGTCCTCGAAGGCCATCGCAGAGCGTAGGTATGACAGGACAGTTGACATCGCCGCCAGCACCGGCCGCTTCCTGACCTCGCTTTGCGAGGTTCTCAGCGCAGCCGCCTGGATGACCTTGATCTCGGTCACGACAGCATCTGTTACGCCTTCGATTTCCATCAGCCGTTCACGCGGCGCCGTCACGGCTTCGGCGAAGGAACCGAAGCGCGCAAGGATCTCCTTCGCCAGGGGCTTCACGTCCCTGCGGGGAATCGCTCGGAACAGGATCAACTCCATGAGTTCGTAATCGGGGAGCGCCTCTGCCCCGCCCTCGCGGAAGCGCCTTCTCAAGCGGTCGCGATGGCCCCAATAATGCGGGATGGGTCGAGGCGGCTGCGGGGGCGGTAGGTTGGCTCCCGTTTCGAGCGCAATCAATTCGAATAGAGGGCTCTCTTCGAAGCTGTTCGACATAAATATCGCCAACGCAACATCATAACACCGCTGCCTTTATACACGGCATTGCGCCTGCAGAGAATAAGCAGTTTAGCTAAAAAGCGACAAAAAGTTTTTAGAACTGGCCGGGATAGGGCGGCTTGTGCAAGCCCCTGGGACTATAGGTGAAAACCTCCACGCCCCCCTCGGTGACGCCGACCGTATGCTCGAACTGCGCCGACAGCGAACGGTCGCGCGTCACGGCCGTCCAGCCGTCCGAGAGCATCTTCACATGAGGCTTGCCCAGATTGATCATGGGCTCGACGGTGAACAGCATGCCGGGTTCGAGCGTGACGCCTTCGCCTTGCGTTCCGTAATGCAAAATGTTGGGCTTGTCGTGAAAGACAAGGCCAAGCCCATGGCCGCAGAAATCGCGTACGACGCTGCATCGCTCGCTTTCAGCGTATTTCTGGATCGCGTGGCCGATATCGCCAACCCTGGCTCCAGGCTTGATGACGGCAATGCCGCGCATCATGGCCTCGTAAGTCACCTCGATGAGGCGCTCCGCCTTCCGCGAAACACGGCCCACCGTGTACATGCGGCTCGAATCGCCGTGCCAGCCATCGAGAATGAGCGTGACATCGACATTGATAATGTCGCCTTCGATCAGCAGGCGCGGCCCCGGTATTCCATGGCAGACCACATGGTTGAGCGACGTGCAGCAGGATTTCGGGTATCCCCGGTAATTCAAGGTTGCCGGCACGGCGTTGTGCTTCATGGCAAAATGGAAGACAAGCTCATCGATCGCTTCCGTCGTTACTCCCGGCCGGACAAAATCGGCGAGAATATCGAGGGCCATCGCCGAAAGCTGCCCGGCCCGGCGCATTCCTTCAAATGCTTCCGGCCCATGGAGCTTTATTTTCCCGTCATTTGCGAGCCTGATAGGCGCGCCGTATTCCGATCCGTGCATGGCGATGAGGTCTGCGCGCGGGGCGCTCGTTTTGGTTGTTACAGTCGTTCGCGAGGGCTGTCCTTGGGGCAGAACTCCCCCGACATAGATAAAGCCAGTCCCGCAGTCGAAATATGGCAGGTATAGGTCAAAGTCTCAACTCCGAAGCCAGCGCCGCCGGAAAAGCTCTGCAACGCCAGCTTGCGGTCTCGACTCCGCCACGCCCTCACAGCCCAATGGCGAGCCGAATCAGCAGCTCCTCGTGTGGGCGAGATAGGCGCCGTCTGAAGCGATAATTAAGTGGGTAGTTGCGGATCCGCCTATTTTAAAAAAAGAAAAAAGCTTCCTATGACTTTTAGAATAATGCGGCGAATCGTCCGTTGCAGATCAGTCCGTCGCGGGTTTTTAGCCCGCAGCTCCTATCAAGGTTGATAGGTGTAAAGCGGAGTTTAGATGGTTTTACTGGGTCACGAATTTGTGAGCATCGGGGTGACAGAGGCCCGTTTTAAGACCACGAAAGATAAAGACATGAACGTCACTGTTTTGTCCCGTGTACAAAGGCGTGCAATGCCCCAGGAAGAGGTTACCGGAGCACTCCTCGTCATAGGAGATGAAATTCTTTCGGGGAGAACCAAGGATAAGAATATCGGCTTCATCGCCGATCACTGCAATCAGATCGGAATTCGCCTGAAGGAAGTCCGCATCGTGGCCGACGATGAGGCTGCGATTATCATTGCTGTCAATGAATTGAGGCGAGCCTACACGTACGTCTTCACGACGGGCGGTATCGGTCCTACCCATGACGACATCACGGCCGACTCGGTGGCCCGCGCGTTTGGCGTCGCGATCGATATCGACCCAAGAGCCGTCGCCTTGCTACGCGAGCGTTACGCCGGAGCCGACTTGACCCCGGTACGGTTGCGCATGGCTCGCATCCCCGAAGGGGCGGAATTGATCGAGAACTCCGTTTCAAAAGCCCCCGGCTTCAAGATCGGCAATGTCATCGTCATGGCAGGCGTGCCCGTCATCATGGAGGCGATGCTTTTCGCCGTCACGCCAAGGCTGAAGACCGGGCATAAAATGCTGGCGGATACGGTCCGCGTGAACGCTCCGGAAGGCCAGGTCGCCGCTTTGCTTGCCGATTGTCAGCAGACCTTTCCCGATGTGGCGATGGGCAGCTATCCTTTTTTCGAGGATAAGCGCCCCGGTACAAATCTCGTCCTGCGCTCAACAGAGGAAGACCGCCTAAGGCTTGCGAAGGCAGACCTCATCAAACGATTGGGGCCGAACCTCACCATTTCTGAATGACGACGCACAGCACATCGCCGTCAAACCTATCGATGGAGAGAAAGATGCATCCCGACGCCTCGCAATAAGCGCGTAAATCCTCCTCCGCAAGCGGGTCGGTGGCGAGAATCTGGACCGCTCTTCCGGGCTCTATGGAGCGCATGGCCTTGCGCACTTTCAACACCGGAAGCGGACATGACAGGCCGCGCGTGTCGATTGTGAGGGCCTGCATGGTTCACCGGCCAAGGCTATTCCGCAAGCTTCACAGCAGCCGACCGCTTCTGCCCCTCCTGCCGGCGGTCCTTGGCGCTCTTTCCCTGCATTTTAACGGTGGCGAAGGTCAAGGCCATCATCACCGCTACAAGAAATGCGATGAGGGCCACCCAGTTGCCCGTCGTCAGCCGGCTGAGGTCGCCGACTGCTTTTGAAAAGGCGTAACCCCAAAACAGCATAAAGGGCACCCAGACGATCGCCGAAGTCACGTTTGCGATCTGAAAAGTGAGGTGGCGCATCCGCATAATTCCGGCGACAAGCGGGATCGTGGGACGGATCGGCCCGAGAAAGCGGCCGATGAATATCGAAAGGAAGCCGTATTTCCGGAAAAATAACCGGGCGCGAGCGACTGCGGCCTTATCGCGGTTGAGGGGCCAATGATGCACCACGCTCGGCCCAATCCAGCGCCCGATCCAATATGTGACAATATCGCCAAGAACGGCCCCGGCGATGGACCATCCTATGACCGACGCCGCGTCAAGCTTGCCTTGCTGAATGGCGAGCCCGGCGAAAACCATGATGAGCGTGGCCGGGAAAAAGAGGCCGACGAAGACCAGGGATTCGCCGAATGCAATCATGCCAAGGATGGGACCGGCCCAAGCCTTGTGATGGAGCACATACGACTTGATGGTTGCCGGATCGAGCGTGACTACGGCGTCGAATAGATTCACAGAAACCCTTCTTTCCTACCCGAAATGGCAAGCCTGCACCGGCTCCTTGGCGCGCACCGCTGGCGCCGTCCGCTCAGCTTGCTACCCCGAACTACAAATTCCGCCTCCCTATCAGAGAAGCTCATCTCGCAATCACAAAACGCGGCTAGCACCAATAAACTACCACGGCAACACCTAAGTTTTTGCTGCCAACGGCAAGCCCCGGCAGCTGGCTACTCGATTGTGCTTCAAATATTACGTCTGTGCAAAAGCCTTATGAACTCCTCCCTCGCCTTCGGGATCGGCTTCCCGGTCTCCGCGAAGACATGCGCGCCGAGGAAATGCCCCGTCATCGCGAATGCCGACTGTAGGTCCGCAGGACATGGCTGATCTGTTCCTTGTGCGCTCCTCAAAAACTCTGGCAGAGGGAGCAACCTGTCGTGGTAAACCTCCCCGGCTTGTCGGCTCACAGCTTGACCGGATTTTGGCGAAACATAGGCAAGATCATCCCTGCGGCCGGTCGCTGCGCACGTGGTGAGGTTCAGCCCAAACCCAAGTTCGTCGAGAAATCGAAGTTCGAACCGGATTAGGGACGCCGGAAAGCGAGTCTCGTTGGCGGCCTCGAGGCAGGTTCGCGCGGCGTCAAAAAGCCGTGGATGAGGATCGCGTTCCGGCAAAATCTGCAGAAGCCCGGCAAGCGCCGTTACGCCCGCGAGCGAGAGCTTATCGTCAAGAACGCGGGAGGCGGTCGCTTCCGTCAACTCGGCTGTATAGACGCCGAGCTGATCGTCAAGACGCGCGCGCCACTCCACCCTGAGGCCGTTGCCTGTTTGAAGAATAGGCCGAATTCGACGGGAGCGTCCGCCCTTTACAAGGCCGCGCGCGCGCCCGTTCTCGCGTGTGAAGATGTCAGCGATCACGCTCGTTTCGCCATGCGGCCGACCCAGCAGAAAAATGCCGTCGTCAGTCCATCTCATGAGGCATTGTCCGCAAGAGCGTATTCATGATTTCGGAAAGTCGAGCCCCATTTCCCGGTATCGCTCGGGATCATCGGCCCAATTCTCCCTCACCTTTACAAAGAGGAACAAATGAACAGGCGTTTCTATGCCCTCTGCGATTTCGCGGCGCGCTTCCATTGAAATCTGTTTGATCGCCTGCCCTTTTGCGCCAAGAACAATTTTGCGCTGGCTCTGGCGCTCCACAAAGATTGTTTGCTCGATGCGGATGGAGCCGTCTTTGCGCTGTTTCCAGTCTGTTGTTTCGACCGTCGACGAATAGGGGATCTCTTCGTGGAGCCGTAAGAACATCTTTTCGCGAGTAACTTCCGCCGCCCATTGGCGAAGCGGCGCGTCGGCGATCTGATCCTCCGGGAAGAGCCAGGGGCCGGGCGGCATGCGGCTTGCAAGATAGGTCTTTAGGTCCTCAACTCCGTCGCCCGACAAGGCCGAGACCATGAAGAGCTGCTCCAGCGGCAGGGACTTCGACGCTTCCGATGCAAGCGCCAGGAGCTTTGCCTTGTCGATTTTATCGACTTTGTTGAGGGCGAGGACAAGCGGGATTTTAAGCTCGCCCGCTTGTTGAAAAATGGGTTCGGCAACATCGTCCATCCCGCGGATCGCATCGAGGACGAGGACCGCCACATCCGCCTCGCGCGCTTCGGTCCACGCCGTTTCCACCATGGCGCGATCGAGCCGCCGCTTCGGCCTGAAGATGCCTGGCGTGTCCACGAGCACAATCTGGCTCTTGCCCGCGATGGCGATCCCGCGCATCCGGGCGCGTGTCGTCTGCGCCTTGTGAGTCACGATCGAGACCTTAGCTCCGACAAGCGCATTCACGAGCGTGGATTTGCCAGCATTGGGGGCCCCGATGACGGCGACAAACCCGCAATGCGTGTCCTTGGCGGATGCCTCGTTTTCAGACATGGTCATGCTCCGCCGGCCAGACTGCTTCGCGTTTCAAAAGGGCTTCGGCGGCCGCCTGCTGAGCCTTCTTCAGCGATGGCCCGGCGCCCTGCTCGGGTTTTAACCCTTTGACCGACACTTCGACCATGAAGCTTGGGGCGTGGTCAGCCCCGCTCCGGCCCACCTGCCGGTACTCGGGCAGTCCCCATTTTCGGCTTTGGGCATATTCCTGCAACGCGGTTTTCGCGTCCGGAGCCGGAGCCTCCGCCGTTCCGATCAACGGCGCCCACAGACGACCAACGGCAGCCTCGGCCGCAAGCGCGCCGCCATCCACCAGGATCGCTCCCAGGAGCGCTTCGCACGCATCCGCGAGGATTACCTCTTTTTTCCGGCCGCCGGAGCGAGCCTCGCTTGCAGCCATGATAATGTGTGAACCGAGTTGCAGCCGTCGGGCGATCTCCGCGCATGGAGCCTTGCAAACGAGCGCGTTGTAGTGCCGCGCCAGTTCCACCTCGCGAGCCTGGGGAAAACGGATGAACAAGAGCGCTGCAATGGCAAGCCCCAAAACGCGATCGCCGAGAAATTCAAGACGCTCGTTATCCCGGCCGCCATTCTCGTTGCGTGCGCTTGAATGGATCAGAGCTTCAGTGAGAAGGCCCTTATCCTTGAATGTGTAGCCGAGCAGAGCCTCAAGCTCTTTGATGTTAGGCTTTTTTATAGACACTCAGTGGATCACGGTTCCAATGCGCGACCAGCGGATCTCCACCGGCCAGCGCCACGGTGCAAACCAGCTCGCATTCTCGTCGATGGAGAAGAAGAGAATGCGCGCGCGCCCAACCAGATTTTCCTCCGGCACATAGCCAACGCCATTGCCATCGGTGAAACGGCTGTCGGCCGAATCGTCGCGGTTGTCGCCCATCATGAAGTAATGATGCGGCGGTACGAGGAAGACCTCCGTGTCGTCCGCAGCGCCAAACCGGCCGAACCGGCAGGTTTCCGACAGCTTCTGTGTGAGAAAGGAGACCCCGTTCGGGAGCGTCTCTCGATACTGGTGAACCACTTGGTTTGGCCCGCACTTTGTATCTTCGACGACATCTGCAACGCGCTCTCGCTTAACGGCCTCGCCGTTGACGTGCAAGATGCCGCCAATCATCTGAATCCGGTCGCCGGGAAGGCCAATAAGCCGCTTAATGTAATCGGTCGAGTTGTCGCGCGGCGTCTTGAAGACGATGACGTCACCTCGATGCGGATCGGAGAACAGGATGCGCCCTTGAAAAAGATCCAAACCAAAGGGGAAAGAGTATCGGCTATAACCGTAGCTGTATTTCGAAACGAAGAGATAATCGCCAACGAGAAGCGTTGGGATCATGGAGCCGGAAGGGATGTTGAACGGCTGAAAAAGAAAAATGCGAATGACAATTGCAATGGCGACGGCTTGCAAAAGCACGACGGCGAGATCGAAAACGCTGCTCTCTTTCTTTTCCTGAGTGACTTCCGATTTCACGCTCATCATTCCGATCCGGTTCGAATTAAAGCGCGCTACCCTGCCGGGCCGCGCGACACCCTAAGATGAGCGCGTTCAGACGACAGATCTCTGCTGGTAAGGCCCGCTCTGCGCTTGATATAGCTCATGCGGCGCCGAAAGCAAGCGCGCTGCTCAGGCGCGGGCTTCGACAGCGCGCGGGGGTTGTTTGCCTGCCTCGCCCGTGCTCGTCCTGCATCGCATCAGGGTGCTGGGCTGGAGACAATGGCCGGAAATTTGCACAAGCGAATGGTGGCGGATGGATGGTTATTCGTTCTCCACAGCATTCACAATTGCACACCCCTGCGAACCCAGAAATGATGATTGACCGGGAAACCGGCATAAGCGAGGACTCGTTCAGTGACACAGGTCGACAGCATTGAGAGCGGCAGCGAACAAGCTGCGGTGATCGCGTTTCTTTCCAATCCGCGCAACTACCCGAATGCCGACGCTGTCAAGCGCATTGAAACTCACGCCGCAATCGTCTTTCTTGCGGGAGACCGGGCCTATAAGCTCAAACGCGCGGTCAAGCTCCCATATCTCGATTTTTCCACGCTGGAAAAACGCCGGGCAGTCATCGAACGAGAGCTCGAAATCAATTCCAGAGAGTCGCCAGAGCTTTATTTGTCCGTCGTGCCCGTAACGCTCAGCCCCGACGAAAACCACCTGGAACTTGGAAGTTTCGGTAAAGCCGTCGATTGGCTGCTTGTGATGCGCAGGTTCGACCAGGGCGCGTTGCTGCACAAATTGGCTTGCGAGGGGCGCTTGACCCGCGAGTTGGTCGTGGATCTGGCCAATACCGTGGAACATTTCCATCGTCACGCTCCAGTGAGCGAAAAGACCGGTTTTGCGCGGTCGCTTGAGCACGTGGCTGCAGATATCGAAAGCGCCCTGTGCGGTCCTGTCGCTCAAGCAAAGGGCTTAAGAGTCTGCTCCTTTATTGAGCGTCTCCGCCTGGAACTCAGCTCTAAATTCGCTCTCATCGAAGAGCGCGAGCGCGAAGGGTTCGTCCGCCGCTGTCATGGCGACCTGCATCTCAAGAACATTGTCTATTGGGAAGGAAGACCCCGGCTCTTCGATGCGATCGAATTCGACGATCGGCTCGCGACCATCGACGTGTTTTACGATCTCGCCTTCCTTCTCATGGACCTCTGGCATCGCGGCCTGAAACGGGAAGCGAACGTCATTCTGAACCATTATCTGCAATGTGCCTCGATCCGGGAGATCGAAGGCTTGGCTTTGCTGCCCCTCTTTCTGTCGCTTCGATCGGGCATCCGGGCGATGACCGGTATTCATGCGCTTGGCGTGTGCGCTCAGGCGGAGTGCGAGAGCCTTGTGCCGGAAATCGAAAGCTATGCGGCTTTCGCCGCAAGTGTGCTTACGACAGCGCAGCCGCAGCTTGTCGCGATCGGCGGCCTTTCGGGCGTAGGAAAAAGCTCGGTGGCGCGGGAATTCGCCGCTGCGGTCGGTTCTCCCCCCGGCGCGTTTCACCTTCGAACCGACGTCGAACGCAAGATCATGCATGGCGTCGCCCTCACCCACCGGCTGCCGCCCGAAGCCTATACGTCCGAAAGCCGCGATGAAGTTTATCGGCGCGTTTTCAGGAAGGCCGAGGTGGCGCTCGATAGCGGATGTTCAGTTATCGTCGACGCGGTGTTTCCGGAGGCTGCGCAGAGAATTCAGCTTCAGGAACTTGCTTTCAGAACGAACGCCAGCTTCATGGGACTTTGGCTTGATGCAAATGAAGGGCTCCTCCGGGAGCGCGTTGGCAAAAGGAGCGACGATGCGTCCGATGCCGACGCCGCCATCATCGAGAAACAATTGAAAACGATCGAGCCTCCTGAGGATTGGATCACGATCGACGCTTCCGGTGGCAAAGACACGACCGTCGCCGCGATCGCGAACGCTCTTCAAGGGCTGGTTTACCGCTCCTGAGACCTCTCAGGCTGGTTTGTCGAACTCCTGCGAGCAAAACGGGCCACCCTGGAACCGGTCGCCCACTATGTCCGGAGGAAGAAGCGCCTGGGCGGCAGCCGCCGCTTCTGCGAACATTTCGGATTGACCTTCCGGCTTGTAACCAAGCTCGGCCGCGCGCGGATTGTCCCACCAGGCGCGTGCGTTGTTCGACATCCCATACACCACCTCATAAATGAGACCCTCGCGTTCAAGGCCAATCCGAATGAGGGACACGAGGTCTTCGGGCTTGAGCCATATCGCGAGCCGCCGCTCATCAACGGGATGACCGCAGACGTGGCCGATGCGGATGCAGAAAACGTTCAGACCATATTTATGAGCATAAAGGGCGCCCAGCGCCTCGCCAAACACCTTGCTGACGCCGTAGCGCGAGTCCGGCAGCGGAAGCGCCTGCGGTCCTATCGCCTGAGAGCGCTGATAGAAGCCGGCGACGTGGTTCGTGGAGGCGAACACCACGCGCCGCACCTTCTGCTTTCGGGCGGCTTCGAATAGGTTGTACGTACCGATGATATTTGAGTTGAGGATCGTTTCCCAGGGGGCTTCAATCGACTGGCCGCCGAAATGCAGAATCCCATCGACGCCGGTGGCTGCGCGCTCGATGGCTGCGACATCGGCAAGATCGGCGGCAAGAAAAGTCTCTTCCGGACTGAGATCGGATGGCGGCTCCCGATCCGTCAACACGAGATCGTAGTACGGCGGTAGCAAGCGCCGGAGCCTGGCTCCGACGCTGCCCGCCGCTCCTGTCAAAAGAATGCGCATTGCGTTCGTTCACCGTTGTTCGCCGGGGATTGCAGTCTGCTCATGGAGGAAATCCCGGACATGAAGCTTCTTTATGAGAACAAAGAGCACGACTGTCATAGGAGCCGCGAAGATGACGGCGACCGGACCAAAGATAAACCCGATGGCCGCGATGCCGAGGATCATGACCGCAGGCGGAATGTAAACCATCTGCCGCTGGATGAGAGGCGCGATGCAACCGGGATTTCAGCGGCGTCGATACAGCGCCAGTGGAAGCCGGCCACGCGAAGGAATCGCCGCCGCGCGGTGAGCTTTGTTCGTTTTGCTCGCTGGACGGGATGCCAGACGGCTCCAAGATTTCCAGGGCGATATCGGTCATGACGCAGGCCACAAAACACGCTTGAGCATGGCGCCCATATGGTCCATGGTGCCTGGCGCAGCCGGAGGCAAGTTCGCCCCCCTTGCTGCACGCATTCGAGCGAACGTGCCTCCGATAAGCTGTACTAGAACCAGACAGTTATAGCAGGCCTTATCAGCGGGAAGTCCTATCGGCGTCTGCAGCATGTGGGGCAGTCCGCGGGGCATACTAGGCTTTTTGCCTGCCAATAAGAAATGTAGTTCCGCGATGAATTTTACAGAATGCCTGGAAGCCCATGCAAGCCGTGTCGAACGCCATCTCGACCAATGGCTGACGAAGGAGCGGCTTGGCGCGGTTCCGGCGCGGCTTTTGGAGGCGATGCGCTATGGGTCGCTCGGCGGTGGCAAGCGTTTCCGGCCCTTCCTCGTGATTGAGAGCGCGGCCCTGTTCGGCGTCGGCGCCGAGCAGGCGCTGAATGCGGCCTGCGCGCTCGAATGTGTGCATTGCTATTCCCTGATCCATGATGATTTGCCGGCCATGGATGACGATGATTTGCGGCGCGGCCGCCCCACGGTGCATAAGGCGTTCGACGAGGCGACCGCGATCCTTGCAGGCGATACCTTGATGACGCTGGCTTTCGAGATTCTCGCCGATCCCGGCACGCATTCCAACCCTGCTGTACGGGCCGAACTCGGCCTCCACCTCGCGCGGGCGAGCGGGGGCGCGGGCATGGCCGGCGGGCAGATGCTCGACCTCGAAGCGCCGGGCAAGACGCTGAGCGAAGCCGACATCCGCAATCTGCAGCGCATGAAGACGGGCGCGCTCATCACTTTCGGCTGCGTCGCGGGCGGTATTCTCGGCGAAACGCCGCAGAAGAATGTCGCGGCTCTTCGCAGCTTCGGTGATGCGCTTGGCGCAGCGTTCCAACTGGCGGACGATCTCCTCGATGCGGAGGGCGACGCCGCCATTGTCGGCAAGGCCACGGGCAAGGATCAGGAGGCCGGCAAAGGGACGTTGGTCTCGCTTCTGGGCATCGAGGCGGCGCACGCCAAGCTGCAGGAAATCAAGGCCGAGGCGCTGGCGGCGCTGACGCCTTTCCGGCCGCACGACGCCATGCTGGCGGGAGCAACCGAATTCGTCGTCGCCCGCAAGTTCTGAGCGAAAAATGATGCTGCCCATGGTTCGACAGGCTCACCATGAGGATTAACCCGTTGAAATCATTCGACCTCATCCTGAACCTGTCGAAGGATGCAGCCGCGACCTGAAAGGCTGCGTGGCGCGCGGGAGCGAGATATGAAAGTTCAAGGCGTTCACTACCGTACGATCTGGGACAATGGTGATGGCTCTGTCGGCATCATCGATCAGACGCGCCTTCCTCACGCATTCGAGACCCTTACGCTGACCACGCTCGCCGAGGCCGCCCGCGCCATCAAGATCATGCAGGTGCGCGGAGCGCCTTTGATTGGCGTTACGGCGGCTTACGGGGTTGCGTTGGCGCTCAAGGCGGACGCCTCCGACGCCGGGCTCGAAAGCGCTTGCGCAAATTTGGCCGCCACGAGACCCACTGCCGTGAATCTCAACTGGGCGCTGCGTGAGATGCAGAAGTCGCTCGGCCGGATTCAGCCTTCGGAGCGCGTGGCGGCGGCCTACGCGAAAGCCGCGCAAATGGCGGAGGAGGATGTCGAAACGTGCCGCCTGATCGGCCATCATGGGCAAGCCGTGATCGCAGACATCGCCTCTCGTAAGAGCGGCTGCGTGAACGTGCTCACCCATTGCAACGCGGGCTGGCTCGCCACTGTCGATTGGGGCACGGCGCTGTCCCCGGTCTACCAGGCGCACGATGCGAGGATCCCGATTCATGTCTGGGTGGATGAGACGCGGCCACGCAACCAGGGCGCCGCGCTCACCGCGTTCGAGCTTGGCGCGCATGGCGTCCCTCACACTATCATCGCGGATAACGCGGGCGGCCATCTCATGCAGCATGGCGATGTCGACCTCTGCATCGTCGGATGCGACCGGCTGACGGCGACTGGAGACGCCGCAAACAAGATCGGAACCTATCTCAAGGCGCTTGCGGCGAAGGATAACGGCGTACCGTTCTATGTCGCGCTCCCGCAATCGACCATCGATTGGACGTTAGCGGATGGCGTTCGCGAGATTCCCATCGAGGAGCGCGACGAAAGGGAAATCACGCATATGAGCGGCAGCACGCCGAGCGGAGAAATCCTCACCGTGCAGGTGACGGCGCCCGGCAGCAAAGCCGCAAACCCCGCTTTTGACGTAACGCCGGCGCGCCTAATCACTGCGCTTATGACGGAACGTGGGGTTACGCCCGCTTCTTGCGATGGACTGGCGCAGCTTTATCCGGAAAAAACTTCAGAAGCCGCCGCTGCCTGATGCGGGAATGGTTTTCAAATCTAAAGGACGCTGCCAAACTTGCCGGCTGTACACGCGGCCATCTGCGCCGGGGACTCGCCGGATCGCAGACCGACCTTGCGATCCAATCAAGCCCTTAAATGATTGCCCTGTGTTGCGCAGCAACTCAGTCGCCCGAACCAGGATTCTCCGAGAAGTATTTCTGGAATTTGCCGGTTTCGTCCTCGTATTTGGTGGCGTCGTCGGCGTGAGGCTTTTTCACGGTGATGTTCGGCCACTTTTCCGCATATTCGCGGTTGATCTCCAGCCACTTTTCGAGGCCGGGCTCTGTATCGGGCTTGATGGCGTCGACCGGGCATTCCGGCTCGCAAACGCCGCAGTCGATGCACTCGTCAGGATTGATGACGAGCATGTTCTCGCCCTCGTAGAAGCAGTCTACGGGACACACTTCAACACACTCGTTGAATTTGCACTTGATGCAAGATTCCAGCACGACATAGGTCATTGGGGACCTCCGAAGCCGAAGCACCGGCTCTTAATTCTAAGCGCGTCAGTAACGCAATCTTTGGGTGTTCACAAGCGGGCAGGCGCCTGATCCGATGGCGCATCGCCATGGAAAAGGCGCCCTCCCGCCGGGATTAACGTGAATAGAACTCGACGACGAGATTTGGCTCCATCACGACCGGATAGGGAACGTCCGAAAGCTGCGGAACGCGGGCAAGCCGGGCATTCATCTTGTTGTGGTCGACCTCGAGATAATCGGGAACGTCGCGCTCGGTGCTTTGGATGGCCTCAAGAACCAGAGCGAGCGCCCTGGACTTCTCCCGGATTTCGACAACGTCGCCCTGCCGGCAGCGATAGCTCGGAATGTTGACCCGGCGGCCGTTGACCGAAATGTGGCCATGGCTCACGAACTGCCGGGCAGCAAATGGAGTTGGCACAAATTTCGCGCGATAGATGAGGGCGTCCAGGCGCCGCTCCAACAGACCGATGAGGTTTTCGGAGGTGTCGCCTCTGAGCCGCGTCGCCTCATTATAGATGAGCCGGAACTGCCGCTCCGTGATGTTGGCGTAATAGCCCTTCAGCTTCTGTTTCGCCTTCAGCTGCGTGCCGAAGTCCGAGGTTTTGCCGCGGCGGCGCTGGCCGTGCTGGCCTGGCCCGTATTCGCGCTTGTTGAGCGGACTTTTGGGACGGCCCCAGAGATTTTCCCCAAGGCGACGGTCAATTTTATGTTGGGCGCTGACGCGCTTTGTCATGTCTGTGCTCCAAAAAAAGAGGTTGGTGGAGCAGGCCCTCCTCTGCAGGTTTCCCTGCCGACAGACGGCGGAAGCCGTCATGGGCATGCAAAAGGGCGGCTGAAGCCGCCTGCCGCAAGCAATAACGGTTCGCCGCCGCCGATGCAAGCGCAATTAAAGCCGGTTGAAAAGCACGTGTGAAGTGGAGAATCAACCTCGGCTGTAGCGCCAAGCTTGGAAGTCAAGTGATTAAATAAATTTTGAAGCGAACTCAAGGAAACTTTATCCGGCTACCGCCGTTGACATAAATCAAATTCAAGGCAGAGTCAGAGGCATGGACAATCGCCACTTCGACGTCATCCTTGCTGGCGGCGGCCTCGCAGCAACCCTTACGGCCTATCGCCTCCGGCAGCTGAAGCCCCATCTCCGGCTCTGTGTGCTGGAAGCGGGCGAAAAGCTCGGAGGGAACCACACTTGGTCTTTTCACGACAAGGATATCAGCAGAGACGCATGGAGCTGGATCGCGCCATTCGTCGCACACTCATGGGACACGCAGCAGGTGCGCTTTCCAAAGCACTCGCGCATGCTCATGTCCGGTTATAATTCGATCTTTTCGGAAACCCTGCATGAAGCGGCCTATCCTCTGCTGGCAGGGAGCGTGCGATTTGATTCGCGCGTGGCGAGCGTCGGGCCACATTGCGCAGAGCTTTCCGGGGGCGAGATTTTGCGCGCGCCTTGCGTGATCGATGCAAGGGGACTTGGGCCGCTGGATGGCCTGACGATCGGGTATCAGAAATTTTTGGGGCTGGTGGTCCGCTTCGAGCGGCCGCATGGTCAGCCGCATCCAATTATCATGGACGCGACCGTCCAACAGCGCGACGGGTATCGCTTCGTCTACACCTTGCCGTTCAGCCACGACAGCATGCTCATCGAGGACACCTATTACAGCGATACGGCGAGCATCGACGCGCGAACGCTTCGCGAGCTTTGTCTGGAGTATGCCGGGACGCGGGGCTGGGAGGTTGCGGAAATCGTCCGCGAGGAGCGCGGCGCGCTCCCGATCATGCTCGGCGGCGACATTGACGCATTCCTCGCCAGGGACACGCCAGGTGTGCCCGCGCTCGGCCTTCGCGGCGGCTTTTTCCACCACACCACGAGTTATTCCTTTCCATTCGCGGTGAAGTGCGCTGAAGCCATCGCTGCGATCGATCACCTGACAAGTGAAACGCTCGATCAGCTGACCCGGAAATGGGCTCGGAGGCATTGGAAGGATCAAAGCTTCTTCCGGCTCTTGAACCGGATGCTGTTCTGGGCCGCCACAACACCCGCCGAGCGCTACCGTGTTCTTGAGCGCTTCTATTTGCTCGGCGATCCTCTTATCGAGCGCTTTTATAGCTCAAGCCTGACCCTTGCGGATCAGGTCCGGATTCTTGCAGGCTGGCCGCCAGTTCCTATCAGCAGAGCGCTGCGCGTCATGGGAGAAACGACAGTCAATCCCATATCGCAGCCGGTTTCGTCACCGAGCTAGTTGTATGGACCCGATCATCTCCCTAAGCCACGAACTCATCGAAAAAGGATCGAAAAGCTTCGCCCTGGCGGCGAAGCTTTTGCCGCGCGATACGCGCTACGACGCGATGATGCTTTATGCGTGGTGCCGCCATTGCGATGACGTCATCGACGACCAAATCTTCGGATTCGCAAAGGAGACGGCTGGCGCCGAAACGCCTGCAGAGCGGCTTGAGCAGCTTAGGGAAAAAACGAAGGCTGCGCTTGAAGGCCGCGCCGACGAGCCGGTCTTCATTGCCGTTGGCCGCGTCGCCCGCAAGCATGGCATGCCCGAACGCCATCCGATGGAGCTTTTGAGCGGCTTCGAGATGGATGTGAATGGCCGCGTCTACGAAACGCTCGAAGATACGCTCGATTATTGCTATCACGTCGCGGGCGTCGTTGGCGTGATGATGGCTATGATCATGGGCGTTCGGGAGCGCCAGACGTTGAACCGGGCTTCCGATCTCGGCATCGCCTTCCAGCTCACCAATATCTCGCGCGATGTGGTTGAGGATGCAAAGGGTGGCCGATGCTATCTGCCGCGCGAGTGGTTGCGCGAGGCCGGGATCGATGGCGCCGACCTCTGCGACCCGCAGCATCGCAAGGCCGTCTCTCTAGTGACGCGCAGGCTGCTGCGCGAGGCGGACGAATATTACAGATCCGCCTTGTTCGGAATGCAGCGGCTGCCGCTCGGAGCCGCTGTCGGCATCGGTTGCGCCCGGCGGGTCTATCGCGACATCGGACGGATTGTCGCCAGTCGCGGAGAAAGCGCCTGGGACAGCCGCGCCATCGTGGGCAGAACCCGGAAGGCCGCGGCCGCAATCTCCGGCGCCATCGCCGCCCTGCGCGCTCACACGACGCTTCGCATCGGGTATGCCCCGAATCGGACTGGCCTTTGGACGATGCCCGGCCTCGGAAAAGCAGTTCCAGGAACCGGCCCTTCGTCTTCCAAAAGATGAGGCGCGCCTGACCCCGGCGATGCTGCCGTAAGTTGGCCACCTTTGTGATAGCTAAGCAAACTTCGCTAATGTGGCCAACGGATCGCCGCAGCCGTCATCCCGGAAAGGCGGAGCCTTATCCGGGATCGTAAGAGATTGAAGCGCCTATCTTTTTTGCGATCCCGGCTCGCGCTTCGCTTGGCCGGGATGACAATCCGTTGGCGCGCCCAGCGAAGTTTGCTTAGGCAAAAGCACATCGGGGCTGGAGCACATTGCGAGCGCTGCCTATCTCAACGGGGAGCGGATGGGAATAGGGCGCGATATGGCCTGGAACCGAAAGGACTCGCAATGGCAAAGAACACGATCTGCCTCTGGTACGATAAGGACGCCGAGGCTGCCGCTCGTTTCTACGCCGAGACCTTCCCCGACAGCGTCGTGGGCTCCGTCCACCGCGCGCCCAGTGGCTACCCATCGGGCAAAGCGGGCGATGCGATAGCGGTCGAATTTACGGTCGCCGGCATCCCTTGTATTG
>JBAVVQ010000290.1:0-1857 GCA_049697375.1 Rhodomicrobium sp. | reverse complement strand
GGCAGCATTGCGGTTTGAGTTGGCAAACGTCGCAATCAAGCTTGCTTGCGCGATACAGAAGTGTCTTGCCCTCGTGCACGGTGCCGCTCGTTCCAAGTCGCTTTCCGCCCGGGCAGTGGTAGATGTCGCTGGTCGGATCATATCGAAAGTCGCTGCGCGAGAAGGTACCGTCATCCCGCTTCGACTTGTCGAACACCGGGATATGTGGCGCGATGCCCTTCTCCTCGACCAGCCAGTTCAGCATCGGAGCCGCCCCATAGGCGGTATCCCCGACAAGCCGCCCGGCTTAAGGCCGAAGCGCTCTTCGGTCCGTTCGATCATGGTCTTTGCTGCGCCGACCTCGGCCTGACGAATGGCGCGAGATGCCTCGACATCAACGATGACGCCGAACTTCACGTCGATCAGATAGTTGTCGGAGTAAGCAAAGAATGCCGGCCCTTTGTGAGCCCCGGTCCACTGCGCCGCGAGATCGGACGGCGAGACGAACTTCGGGACAACGTCGCTGGCGGCGCCCCACGCCGTATCGTCAAGGGTCGCCAGATACTCTTTCACCGCGCGGCTGGACCTCTGCGGATCGCGATCCCTGCGCCAATCCTGACCTGCGATCGAGCGCTGCTTATTGGCGTCGGCCTGAATCAGGCTCGCATCAACGGCAAAGCCTTCGCCACCAACCAGACCGGCGGCAATGCATGTCTCGACGACCCGTTCGAACACACGACGGAAAACATCTCCTTCGCGGAAGCGCTCGTTGCGGGCGCGTGAGAACGCCGAATGATCCGGGACGGCATCCTCGATCCCGAGCTTGCAGAACCAGCGGTAGGCAAGGTTCACCTGCACTTCACGGCAGATCAGCCGCTCCGAGCGGATCGCAAAGACATACCCCACGATCAGCATCCGGATCATCAGCTCCGGATCGATCGACGGCCGGCCCATCGACGAATAATGCGGTGCAAGTTCGCTTCGAAGCCAGGACAAATCGAGAGAAGTGTCGATCCTTCGCGCCAGATGATCTTCTGGCACTGCATCCCCAAGACGAAACTCGTAGAACAGTTGACCCTGGTCACTCTTCAGACGGCCCATCATGGATCGACCCCGCCGAGAATCGCGTCAACGCAACGGAATCACGCTTCGCGGCCTGTCTCAACTGACTTTTGCAACAAAATCTGCCAGAAGCGGTCTTTTGGCTGAACGAAAATCCCATAAATCCGCTTCGCCTCAGCCGTGCGACAACGCCTTCTCCAATGCCAGCTCCAGGTCCTTCGATGTGTAAGGCTTCGACAAGTGTCCGAATTCAATCGACCGGTCGGCCGGTAATTCGGCGTATCCCGTCGCCAGGATGATCGGCATTTTTGGACTCTTTTCGATGATCCGTTGGGCAAGCTCGAAACCGTTCATGCCCGGCATCGCGTAGTCGGTCACCACGATGTCATACTGAGAATCCGCTTCCAGCAACCGCAGAGCCTGCGGGCCGGATTGAGCTTCGGTCACCGTGTGACCCAGATCAAGCAGCATGTCAGCCGCACCCATGCTGACCAGGATGTCGTCATCGACCAGCAGGACGCGGAGGCTTCGCGCTACCTTTGCCTGAGGAACCTGGGCATCCGCAATCGCTATTGTGGCCTCCTGCTTGGCGCGCGGCAGCCATATCGTGACCAAGGTTCCCTCGCCGGGCTGGCTCCTGATCCGCATCGCGCCGCCCGACTGCGCCGTGAATCCGTGCACCATCGAGAGACCGAGGCCGGTGCCTTTGCCGATTCCCTTGGTGGTGAAGAATGGCTCCTGAGCCCGCGCCAACGTGGCTTCGTTCATGCCCTCGCCGGTATCGGTTACGGTAATGCATACGAAGGGATCGCGCGG
>JBAVVQ010000289.1:0-5243 GCA_049697375.1 Rhodomicrobium sp. | reverse complement strand
GCATGTGGCTCGAGCCGCACCGCGACATTAAGGAAAAGCTCTTCTCGATGGTGATCTATCTATGCACGGGGCCGTTCGCGAAGGATTGGGGCACCGACATTTACGATCACGATGTGAAGTGGTGCGGGCGCGGGACGGCGGAGTTCAATTCAGCGGTGATTTTCATCGCGGGTCCGCACAGCTGGCATGGCTTCGAGCCGCGCCCGATCTACGGCGTCCGCCGCCTGATGGAAATCAACTACGTGAGCGATACGTGGCGGGATAAGGATCAACTCGCCTTCCCGGACCGGCCTCTTACCCTGGTTTAGCGAGAGGGGGGCGGACGGTAAATGCGCCCCCCTGTTCACGAGTTAGTTATTGTGGCGTTGATTGTGGATCGCCCGGCTGTTGTGGTTCAACTCATGGTTCAGTTGAGCCTGCTCACGCTTTGTAATGTGGCCGCCGTGCTTTGCCTCGTCCCGTTGCAACTGCCGCTCGACGTGAGCATCGCGGGCCTCGTCGCGAGCGGCTTGTTTGCCGTTGATCTGCCCTTGGCCGATGCCTTGGTTAACACGGTTTTCCTGATTGTCGATACGGCCCTGAATTTCATTCACGCGGGGATGTCCAGGGTCCACGGCCTGGGCGAATACCGGCCCTGACAATAGGACTGCAAACGCGGCTGCCGCGGACAAAATCGATGCCGTGGTGTTGAGCTTCATTGTGCTCCCTCTCTTACGTCTTTTAACGCTTTCCGCCACCTGCCCAGTGGCTGTTCGGCCCGCAGAACTTCTTGCGGGCTGGCGCGTCGTTTTGATGTCGCTTTCGAGGCGCGGTCGGTCAAAAAACAGAGAATTTTGTAACGTATTGTAAACAATTAGCGGGCTTGAGAGGGGGAAAGACCGCCTACAATACTTAGCGGCTACGGCTCTCGCCGACAGTGCTTGGTCAAGTGTGCGGCTGGGAGAGTCGGATGCCTCTCCAGGCCGCGCACTTATTTGAAATCATGCTGATAGCTTACTTCAAGAAGCCTTCGAACTTCTTCTTGAACTTGCTGACGCGGCCGCCGCGGTCCACGATGGCATGGCCGCCGCCGGTCCAGGCCGGGTGCGTCTTCGGATCGATATCGAGCTGAAGCTTCTGCCCTTCTGCTCCGTAGGTCGAATAGGTGTCGAATTGCGTGCCATCCGTCATGACGACGGTGATCTTATGATAATCGGGATGTGTATCCTTTTTCATGGTCTGTTCCCCTTGCGCGTCCATATGCGCCTTGTATCTGTTCCATTGTGGTTGCTATACAGGACGAAATGAGATGATGACAAGTTCAAGCGTCATCGCGCTGCCGCTATTCAGAAAATTCAGTGGCGCAGATGTACGCGGTAAGTGTGATCTGTGATCTTCCAAGACACCGCTGAACGCCGTTCCAGCTTGCCCGTAGCTGATGAAACCGCACAAGCCGAAACTCCGGCCAAGGCCGAAAAGCGACCGCGCCGAAGCTTGAAGCCTCTTTCGCTTTTGCGCCCCTACGTCCTCAAATACAAGACCGTTGCGATTATCGCCTTCATCGCGCTGCTTCTGTCGTCCGCCTCAACGCTCATGTTGCCTTTCGCTGTGAGGGAGATGATCGACCGCGGCTTCACGCCCGAGAAGCAAAGCCTCATCAATATTTATTTCGCCGGCCTTTTCGCCGTTGGCGCCCTGCTCGCCTTTTCGAGCGCGACGCGGTTCTATTGCGTCTCCTGGCTCGGCGAGCGCGTGGTTGCGGACCTTCGCGCGGATGTGTTCCGGCATCTGACAAAGCTAAGCCCGTCTTTCTACGAGAAGACGCATTCAGGCGAGATCATGTCGCGCCTCAATGCCGATACGACGCAGATCAAGGCCGCAGTTTCGACATCTGTGAGCCAGGTGCTTCGCAACGGCGTTATGTTCATTGGCGCCGTCGCGATGATGATCATCACGAGCGTCAAGCTCAGTCTTCTCGTGATTGTGGTGATCCCGCTGATCATCGTGCCGCTGATCCTTTACGGGCGCACGGTGCGCCGCTTCAGCCGCATCGCCCAGGATGAGATTGCGGCTTCCTCGGCTTTCGCAAGCGAGAATCTGGCGGCGATGCGCACGATGCAGGCGTTCACGTCCGAGGACAGCGTTGCGAACCGCTACGCAGTCGCCGTGCAGCGCTCCTTCGACGCGGCGGTATCTCGAACGCAGCGCCGGGCCATGCTAACGGCATCTGCCATTTTCCTCATATTCGGCAGCATCGTCGGCGTTCTCTGGTATGGCGCGCATGACGTCATGGCCGGCCTCACTTCGGGCGGCGTTCTCGCCCAGTTCGTCCTTTATGCTGTGCTCGCCGCCGCCTCGATCAGCGAATTCTCTGAAGTTTTCGGTGAAATGCAGTCTGCGGCGGGCGCTGCGGAACGCCTTTCCGAGCTGATGGAGGTCAGGGCCGAAATCGAGTCTCCGCGCGATCCGTGGCCCTTCCCGGAGCAGGCGAAAGGTGAAGTGACCTTCGACAACGTGTCCTTCACCTATCCCTTGCGACCCGATGATCGCGCTTTGCACAACGTGTCGTTCAAGGTGCGTCCGGGTGAGCGCGTGGCGATTGTCGGGCCTTCGGGTTCGGGCAAGAGCACGATCTTCAACCTGATCCTGCGCTTCTATGACGCTCAACGAGGCGCCGTTCTCGTCGATCGCGTGCCGGTGGAGGAAGCGGACCTCACGGCGCTGAGGAAGCGGATCTCGCTCGTTTCTCAGGATACGGTGATCTTCGCCGAAACCGTGACGGACAACATTCGCTATGGATCGCCGGACGCCACGGACGAGCAGGTCAGGCAGGCGGCGGCCGCCGCCCTTGCGAGCAGCTTCATCGAACAGCTTCCGCAAGGCTATGACACGCTTCTTGGTGAACGGGGCGTGGTGCTTTCGGGTGGGCAGCGTCAGCGCATCGCTATTGCGCGCGCAATTCTGAAGAGCGCTCCGATCCTGCTGCTTGACGAAGCCACGAGCGCGCTCGACCAGGAGAGCGAGAAGCTTGTGCAGGAGGCGCTTGAGCGTGTCATGCACGGGCGCACGACGCTCGTTATCGCGCATCGTCTCGCCACCGTCATCAATGCGGACCGCATCCTGGTGGTCGACGGCGGCTTCCTCGTCGAAGAAGGAACGCACGCGTCCCTCATCAATGCGGGCGGTGTCTATTCGCGGCTTGCAGGCTTGCAGCTCGCGGGGCAGGAGAGCGCCGCGCTCGCCTCTTGAGGCGACCGGGTCGCGGGGACTGTTCGCGCTGCTCTTTGCATTCGGCGTTTAGGCGCCCCCTCGGCAGTTGCATTGCGGCGTAAAGCGCCGGCTTATGCAATCAACTTCATAAGACCCACCCCTTACGTCGGGCGCTGATCGCCCTTAAGTGGAGACGGTCACAAAGGGATGCGACGATGGACAAAAAACATCAGCTTAACCTGACCTATATTGCGATCGCCTTTGGGCTTCTGCTCCTATTTCAGTTCTATTGGGTGAGCTACACTCAGGTCGAGTCCATCCCCTACAGCCGCTTCCAGCAATTGCTGAAGGACAAGGAGGTGACAAAAGTTGTTGTCGGCCCGACTCAGATCAGGGGCGAGTTCAAGAACCCGCAGGACGGCAAGAAATATTTCACCACCACGCGCGTCGATCCTGCGGTCGCCGACGAGCTTGAGAAGCAGGGCGTCGATTTCAGCGGCAGCGCAGACCAAAGCCTGCTTCGCGATATCCTCTCCTGGGTGCTTCCTGTCCTCATTTTCTTCGGAATTTGGGCCTTCTTCATCCGCCGGATTGCCGACAAGCAGGGCCTTGGCGGCCTCATGAGCGTTGGGCGGAGCCGTGCGAAAATCTACGTTGAGAAGGTGACGGGGGTCACGTTCGACGACGTGGCGGGCGCGGACGAAGCGAAGGACGAACTGAAAGAGGTCGTCAACTTCCTGAAAGACCCCGAACCCTATGGGCGGCTCGGCGCGCGCGTGCCGAAGGGGATCTTGCTCGTCGGCCCTCCCGGCATCGGCAAAACGCTGCTCGCGCGCGCGGTTGCGGGCGAAGCTGGCGTGCCGTTCTTCTCGATTTCCGGGTCGGAGTTCGTGGAAATGTTCGTCGGCGTCGGCGCGGCTCGCGTTCGCGACCTTTTCGAGCAGGCGCGCAAAATGAAGCCCTGTATCATTTTTATCGACGAGCTTGACAGTCTCGGCCGCTCGCGAACAGCGGGTTTCCCCGGCGGGGGCAACGATGAGAAGGAGCAGACGCTGAACCAGTTGCTGGCGGAACTCGACGGTTTCGACCCGCGCGAAGGAATCGTGCTGCTTGCTGCGACGAACCGCCCCGAAATTCTCGATCCGGCGCTCACGCGCGCAGGCCGCTTCGACCGGCAGGTTGCGCTCGACCGGCCCGACAAGCAGGCGCGGATCGCGATCCTGAAGGTGCATATCAAGAAGGTGAAGGCCGCGCCCTCGATCGACCTCGAACAGGTCGCCGCGATCACCCCCGGATTCTCGGGCGCCGACCTCGCAAACCTCGTGAACGAGGCTGCCCTGTCGGCGACTCGGCGCGGCGGCGATCAGGTGACGATGGAGGACTTCACCCGCGCCGTGGAGCGTATTGTCGCCGGTATCGAGAAGCGCTCCCGCATTCTCTCCCCGAAGGAGCGGAAGGTCGTCGCCTATCACGAGATGGGACATGCGCTTGTGGCTTCGGCGCTGCCGGGTGTGGATGCGGTGCATAAGGTGTCCATCATCCCGCGAGGCATCGGCGCGCTTGGCTATACTATGCAGCGCCCCACCGAGGACCGCTTCCTGATCGAGCGCTCGGAACTCGTCAATCGCATGGCCGTGCTCATGGGCGGGCGCGCCGCCGAGGAAATCATTTTCGGCGAGATTTCGACGGGCGCGGCGGACGATCTCGACCGCGCCACCGACATCGCGCGCCAGATGGTGACGCGGTTTGGCATGTCGGACGGCCTCGGCCAGCGCGTCTACGAGCCTCAGCGACAGGCTTATCTCGGCGAGGCCATGATCGGGACGCGCCCGAAGGACTATTCCGACGAGACGAATCGCGAGATCGACGTGGCCGTCCGCAAGCTTGTCGAGGACGCTTATGAGAAGGCGAAGGCGACTCTGACGGCGCGGCGGAAGGAACTCGATGAGGGAACGGCGCTACTTCTTAAGAAGGAAACCATAACGCCCGCCGATTTCCCGCCGCTCGAAAGAAAAGAGGCGGCTGAGAAGCTTCTTCCGGCTGCGCAGTAAGAG
>JBAVVQ010000288.1:0-2475 GCA_049697375.1 Rhodomicrobium sp. | reverse complement strand
GCGCGCGCAAGGGCGCGCTCGAGTTCGACCCGCGCCTCCGCCTCATGGCCCGAAAGAAAGCGGTCGGCCACGCGGCCTTCGAGAACGCGCTCCCAGAAGCGGCGCCGGGCGGCCTGATCTTTCAGCGCCGCGCCGAGGCGCTCGCGATAGGAGCCGACAAGCGAAACGAGCCGGCCGTAAGCTGCGGGGATCACGCTTTCGAGCCGCCCCCGGATCATGCGCGCGAAAACAGGCGATGCGCCGCCGGTCGAGATGGCGATGACGAGGGGATCGCGATCCACGATGGACGGCATGATGAAATCGCAAAGCTCAGGCGCATCCGCGACATTGATGGGAACGCGCGCTTGCTTGGCGAGATCGGCAACCTCGCGGTCGGCGGCAGGGTCTTCCTGTGCGGAAAACATCAACGCGCAATCCCGAATGTCTTCGAGCGCCACGGCGCGGGCGATATGGGTGAGTCCCTCATGCATAGCGATCGGGCGGAAATCATCGCTCAGCGCCTCGGCGAAGACGCGGACCTTCGCCTCGGCTCTCAGCGCGAGTTCAGCTCGCCGCGCCGCGGCGGTGCCCCCTCCCGCGACTGCGACCGGCTTGCCCTTGATCTGGAAGAATATCGGAAGCTGTTCCACGGCCTATGCTTTCTCCTCTGGGCCCGCTGCGCGCGGAGCCCATTGCGTCATCGTTTTCGCCCATGCCCGCGGTCGGCGGATCGACATCGAGAACGGTAATCCGCTTTCCCTCGCGGTTGTCACGCGAAAAAGCCGCATCCCGCTTTCGAAGCGAACATCGTCGAGCCGAACCTGGCGTCCATAGGGGGCGGTCAAGGATTCGAGACGCTCCTTCATTTCACCATGCATCGCTGATGCCTATCCGCGGTCGCCGGCGATCCACAGGAACGAGCGGAACGCGCCGTAAGCTTGCATCGGCCATCTCACGGCGGGCGGCGGCCGCGGTGAAAACTCCGCATACGAGCGGCAGCGTCTATGCCCGCCGCGCGGGGCATTAAGCAGCACAGCACGCACTGTTGCGCGGCTCCAAGAAAAGAATAATTGAATGGAGCGAAACGATGATGGCGCCGCCGCCCACGATAGGCCATCACTGCCGGAGACCCTGCTCGGCCGAGCGGAGTTTCCATGCAATAGCGCCGACAGGATGGCGCCGCATTTCTGCCCTTGATGGCGCGCGCCCGCCCAAGTCTGACATACGGAGAACCTTATGATCCGCCCCCCTCATCCCTTCGCCCGCTTCATCCAGATCCTTGGGCGTGGCAAGACGCTGTCGCGCTCGCTGACGATTGAGGAAGCGGAAGAGGCAATGG
This sequence comes from Rhodomicrobium sp., assembly GCA_049697375.1. Lineage (GTDB taxonomy): Bacteria > Pseudomonadota > Alphaproteobacteria > Rhizobiales > Rhodomicrobiaceae > Rhodomicrobium. The sequence goes on along the minus strand of JBAVVQ010000288.1, from coordinate 1,157 downwards.
CGATGATCCTCGCCGGGGACGTCCTGCCGGAGCAGCTTGGCGCCTTTCTCATGCTTCTCAGGATGAAGGAGGAAAGTCCCGAGGAAATCGCAGGTTTTGTGCGCGCCGCGCGGGCGGCCATGACGCTTCCTGCGCCGCTGCCGAAGGCCGATCTCGACTGGTCGTCTTACGCGGGCAAGCGCCGCCAGCTCCCCTGGTACATTCTGCCGGCGCTTATGCTCGCCCGAAGCGGCGTGAAGATTTTCATGCACGGGGCGGAAGGCCACACTGCGGGGCGCATCTATACTCGCGAAGTTCTTCAGAGTTTAGGCATCCCGTCCGCCTCGACCTTCGAAGAAGCGGCGTCGCATCTTGCCCGGCGCAATTTCGCCTATATGCCCCTTGAGGCGATCAATCCCATCCTGGCTAATCTTTTCGACTTGCGGCCGATCCTTGGATTGCGTTCGCCGGTCCATACGCTCTCGCGCATGATCAACCCCTTCGCGGCGCCGGTGATGCTGCAGGGCATCTTCCATCCAAGCTATATGGCGATCCACCAGAAGGCCGCGCTTCTTCTCGGGCAGCCTCACATGGCCGTTTTCCGTGGCGAAGGCGGGGAGATCGAGCGCCGTCCGCACAAGCCCTGCGAGGTTCGGACCGTTCATGAGGGCGCGATCGCGGAAGAGCGCTGGCCGGTCCTCATGCTCGATCCACGCCAGGCCCCGGAGGATGCTATGGATCTCGACCGCCTGACTGCTGTCCTGCACGGCGAGACGAAAGACGAATACGGGGAGGCTGCTGTTACGGGCACGCTGGCCATCGCGCTTAAAGCACTGGGCTCCGCGGAGACGATCGAGGCTGCGGAGGCCCAAGCGAAACTCATGTGGGAAGGCCGCGACCGGCTTAGAGCTGTGGCGTAGTTATGGCGAGGATCGCTGCCGCAAGGGCAAAACGCTGGCGACCTCGTGCGCCCCGCGGGAAGTCCTGACCCGTTCGCTGCGGGCGTGAACAGGACTTCCCGAGGATAAGGCGTATTGGCAACTTATTGATTCTAGTGTTCCGTCACTAACGAACGATTCCCAGACGGCTGCAAATCATTCAGTTTGCGGCGATGAGGAATGAGATCTGCATTTATTTGAGCCCTTCGAACCGGGCTCGTCTTGAGCGGCTTGTTGCGG
>JBAVVQ010000287.1:0-7755 GCA_049697375.1 Rhodomicrobium sp. | reverse complement strand
CTTCTGCAGCACATCATTACGCGATTGCAATCAGGGGTTCCGCCTGACGCTCCCAAATCGATGATATCGGCAGACGTTTCTTCAAGTCCTCTGTCTCGCCGGCCAACGAACCTCTCTTGTCCAACCCTCGACTTCGGTGATTTTGACAGTTATCTGAGCTTTGGCGGCGTGCGCAACTTGCCTGGCTACGCCGCTTTTCGGTTGTTCTCATTCCCGCGATGGATCGGAAAATCGGTATGCTTGCGGAGCAAGTTACTGAGAGGCTCTATGGCGGCTACGCTCTCCGGTTTCGTCTTTAGCACCGCTGATCGGGGACGATGTGGATTCGTCATCTTCGGCGAAGCCTCAGATTTGCAAAGCTTCAATGACTTTCGCCGAAGCCTTGACCTGTTCCGCCCATTCGCGCTATTGAAGTACCGCACGATAGCAAACCCTAGACATTGCATGCTCAAAAACAAAGACACTGCGATTCCAAGGGTCAGAAAGAAATTGATCACGTCGTGAATAGGCATAATCTTACTCCCAACTGGTACTCAGGAACTCACAGACAAACGTTTCCTTCACCAATCTATACTACTGGAGTAGAGCCGGATCACTCCAAACAGCCTTCTGCAATCTAGGCCACACAGCCGCTATCCTACATTGCACCTCACACCCTATCGAAGTTGCGGTTTGATATAAATCAAATTCTGCGTGAGGTTGCAGGTCAGTTGTGAGTTATCCCCAATCGGGGGGAGTGTTTGGCGATCAGATTGGCCATGTAAGCCATTGGCAGAGCGGTTTTGACTTCAATGCTTATCGGAGCTGTTGTGATAGCTTCTGGAGCATCCTAAATCTTGGCTATGGGGCTTCCACGGAGCTAACGGGGCGCGCAGCCATGAACGCAACACCAAGCTTGAACGCCAACGTGCATGACGGCCGCTTCGAGCTGCTGGCATCGGGATCGTGGACGGCGGTTCACGCCGGTGAGCTTGAAGCTGCGATCGGCCGGGCGACCGGGGAGGTTGCGAGGGCCGGCGACGTATCTATCGATATGCGCGATGTCGCTGCTTTCGATACTTATGGGGCTTGGCTACTCGAACGGCTGATCCGGAAAAGGTCGGGCGACGGGCAGCAAACGGGTATTGTGGGATTACGCGAGGATTTTCAAGGGCTCCTGCAGGACGTTCACACCATCAATCGAAAAGAAGCCCCGGAAGCCAAAAGGCATGGGCTGATACCGGCCCTCGCTGAGTTTGAGCGGGGTCTCACGGAGTTGGGGCGCGGTTTTCTGCCCTTCCTCGATATGCTCGGAGCGATTGGCCTCGCAGCCGCGCGCGTCATCCGCCGCCCGAGGACCTTCCGCCTCACCTCGATGGTGCATCAACTCGACCGCGTAGGCTGGCAGGCCACTCCGATCATTCTGCTGATTACGTTCCTAATCGGCTGCATCATCGCCCAGCAAGGCTTCTTCCACTTTCGCCGGTTCGGGGCCGAAAACTATGTTGTCGACATGGTCGGCATTCTGATCCTTCGCGAGATCGGCGTGCTCCTCGTGACCATCATGGTGGCTGGGCGCTCAGGCAGCTCCTACACCGCTGAACTCGGCTCGATGAAAATGCGGGAGGAGATTGACGCTCTTCGGACCATGGGGCTTGATCCGGTCGAGGTGCTGATCCTGCCGCGGGTGCTCGCCCTCATCATCGCCGTGCCGATCCTGGCGTTTCTGGGTTCCATGGCCGCGCTCTATGGAGGCGGGCTGGTGGCGTGGCTTTATGAGGGAATGAGCCCGCAGATCTTCGTTGCGCGGCTGCACGAGGCCATTACTGTAACCCATTTCAAGGTTGGCATCATCAAAGCGCCCTTCATGGCGCTTGTCATTGGGGTCGTGGCCTGCGCCGAGGGACTGCAGGTCAAAGGCAGCGCGGAGTCGCTCGGGCTGCAAACCACGACATCGGTGGTGAAGTCGATCTTTTTCGTGATCGTTCTGGATGGCCTTTTCGCAATCTTCTTCGCCTCGATTGGAATGTGACATGGCGAGCAGAGAGCCAGTCATCCGGGTGCGTGATCTCGTTGTCGGCTTTGGGGATACGACGGTCATCGATCACCTGTCGCTCGATGTCTATCGCGGCGAGATCCTTGGCCTTGTCGGCGGCTCCGGCGCCGGAAAATCCGTGCTGATGCGCACGATCATTGGCCTGGTGCCCAAGCGCGAAGGCATTATCGAGGTGCTCGGCGTCGATCAGGACAAGGCAAGCGAAGCTGACCTTCACGCGATGGAGCGGCGGTGGGGTGTTCTCTTCCAGCAGGGCGCGCTGTTCTCTTCACTGACGGCGCTTCAGAATGTCCAGTTTCCGATGCGCGAATACCTCCACATCTCCGAAGAACTCATGGATGAGGTGGCGAACGCCAAGCTGGAGATGGTCGGTCTCACACGCGCCGATGGCGCCAAGCTACCGGCCGAGCTTTCGGGCGGCATGACGAAACGCGTGGGCCTGGCTCGCGCACTCGCCCTCGATCCCGAAATCGTCTTTCTGGACGAGCCGACCTCGGGCCTCGATCCCATCGCGGCGGCGGAGTTCGATGCGCTTATTCGAACCCTGCAAAGAACCCTGGGGCTTACCGTCTTCATGGTCACCCACGACCTTGAGAGCTTGTACCTCGTTTGCGACCGCGTCGCTGCGCTCGCCGACGGAAAGGTGGTCGCGGAAGGCCCGGTCGCCTCCATGCTTCTGTCCGATCATCCCTGGGTGCGATCTTATTTCGGCGGCGAGCGGGGCAAGGGGTTGGCTCAGGTTGCGCAAGCGCATGCAGAGATACGGGGCTAGGTTCATGGAAATCAAGGCGCGCTACGTTCTGATCGGTCTCTTCACGCTGGCGAGCATCGTGGCAGGCTTCGCCTTTGTCTATTGGCTGGAAACGACAGGCGGACTCGGGAAGCGCACCAGCTATGAGGTGAGGTTTCACAACACCGTTTCGGGTCTTCTCACAGGCTCCGCGGTGCTTTTCAACGGCATCCGAGTGGGCGAAGTGACGGGACTCAAGCTTGTCCCGAATGAGCCGAAGGAGATCGATGTGACGATTACCGTCGATGCCAACGCCCCGGTGCGGACCGATACGCAGGCCTCGCTCGACTTCCAGGGATTGACCGGTGCGGCTGTGGTTACGCTCACGGGTGGATCGGCGGATGCGCCGCCGCTCAAGGCTTCCCCTGGGCGGCTTCCTGCGCTGGCCGCAAGCGAGACAGCTGGCCAGACCATGAGCGAGGCGGCCCGGCAGGCCTTCGCACGCATCGACAAGGTTCTCTCTGAAAATTCCGGCGATCTCCGGACTATGGTCTCCAATCTGACCTCATTCTCGGAGGCGCTTGGAAAGAATTCCGGCAAGGTGGACTCTATTCTCGGTGGGCTTGAGCGCATGACCGGCGGAGGCAAGACCGCCGGATTGGTCTACGAATTAAGCCCGTTGCCAGACTCAGCCGAGAAGGTGAAGCCGCTTGAAAAACAAATTACTGTTTCGGACCCAAGCGCGCTTCTGACCTATGACTCGGAGCGAATTTTGGCTCAGGTGGATGGAAACGGGCTCGCGCCGCTTGGAAATGCGAAATGGGCCGACAGCCTGACAAAGCTCGTTCAATCGAGGATCGTGCAAAGCTTCGAGAATACCGGCTCGCTGAATGAGGTGATCCGTCCCTCCGAGGGTGGCGCCCCGGAATTGCAACTCGCAACCGAAATCCGGAAATTCCAGATCGTCAACGCACCTGAAAGGAAGGCCGAGGCTGAGATCAGCGCGAAGGTCATTGCTGCCGATGGCCACATCGTGGCTGCTCGGGTTTTCGATGGGAGCTCTCCGGTGAAGTCGGCAGAGGAAGCAGACGCCGCAAAGGCGCTGAACGAAGCATTCGGACATATCTTGTCCGCCCTTATCCCCTGGACGGCGGACGTGATCGCGGGAGGAGGTGAACAACCTTCGCCTGCCCCGGCCCAGCCAAAGGGTGGCGGCCAGGCGCGCGGGTAAAAGGGATCGTGACGACGAAGAGCGGTCGGCAGAGGCAATAGAAAAGCGGCAAGAGAAGTTGGCCGAACTTGCTCTTAAGGTTGGCCGAGTTAGAGGAGATGACGCATCGTGAAGCGGATGCCTTTGCGGGAGGCGTCCGGGGCATGCCGCTCTATAACGGGAAGCGGGTTTTGGGGATTAGGAATCCCTGGAGGCCACGCTTGGATTTGAACCAAGGTCTTCGGATATGCACTCCGACGCGTAAACGCTCCGCCACGTGGCCGCTGTGAAAGTAGTCTCATGAATTATTTAAGAAAGTGCTTACACCACGGATTTGAGATAGATTTGGTGCGTATACCACATAAGGCTTTTTATTTTCGGCCGGGTTCGCGCCCATTTTACGCAATGATTCCAAACCGCTCGCGTTAACCATGGAAAATTAATCGCTAGCGCGGTTTCGTTCTGTGGCTGGCGTTCATGGGACCTCAGCGCTATCCGCATCGGTAGCCTTGGGACGGGCGGTTAATCACGTTTTCGTGAGTAAGCTGCTTTCGATACGGATCTTTATTGTCCTCGCACGCGCCTCCGGATCACAAGCTGAGAAATTGCGGATCGGAAGGGAGGAGAAAAAATATGCGACTGCATGCGGTTGGCGCTTTTGTGTTCCTCTACGTCGCGGCGTTGTGCTCTTCAGAGGCACGATCTGAAGACTTAACGTGCATGAGTGGCAGCATGGGCATGCGCTTAAGCTGCCTCGTAAAGGAACTTGCAGACCTTAAACAGGAACTTTCGGCGCTTAAACGGCTGCCTGGTCCGCAAGGGGAAAAGGGCGAGAAAGGCGACCAGGGAGGAAAAGGCGAAAAAGGGGATAAGGGAGATACGGGAGCGACGGGAGACAAAGGGGATAAGGGAAATCCCGGGGAAGAGGGTAAAAGGGGAGAAAAAGGAGATCGTGGGGAGAAGGGTGACAAAGGTGACCCGGGAGCGAAAGGAGAGAAGGGAGAAAGAGGAGCAAAGGGGGATAAGGGAGACCCAGGACAAAAGGGAGACAAGGGAGAGAAAGGAGATCCCGGGAGGAAGGGAGATAAGGGCTATCCTGGAGAGAAAGGCGAAAAGGGAGCTCCGGGAGTTGCCGCGGAGCCAAGCAAGCGAGAACAATAACTCGTCTAAAGTCTCCTGCGACGAAATGATCTTCTGCTTTCGTCCGGTTTTGATTCTTCGTGAATCGCAGGAGTTAAGACGTTGGCGAAGCAGGGAACTCAGCCTCCCAGAGCATGGAAGGTGAGACCGCCACGTGCTTTGAGCGAGGCCAGCGGTCGGCTGGCCCCAGCATCGTCGATATCGAGAGGCGCCCTGGAGTCACGCCTCCCCGGACTTTCGCCGTGCCGCCATCCGCTGTCTTGCCGAGAAAGCGCAGATCGAAAAATCCTCGCTTTTATGATTCGGCCTCGCTCGGAGGCGGAAGGACTAAGCGCTGCAAAGCCCAACGTGTTGGCGGAATAACGCTCGCGTTGGCAAAAGGCCCCGAGCCCCGCTGCAAACGGCCGGCGGCAGCCAACTCAACTGCCGGTTGAAGTCAAACTCATCCACAAGATAGCGGCATAAGAGTTTTCCTGCAAAGTCAGTGGCTCCGAACCCTATTCAACCCGGCTCTGCACACATGTAAGCTAGAAGGACGCGCCATGGTTTGACGAAGGAGGCCGGGCAGATTAGATTCTAAAGGTTTGAACCAACAAAGCGAAGACGATGTCGAGAAGGCAGGACCTACGCGCTCCCGCCCTTGACTTGAGAGGGGGCGGCGTCCGCGAGTTGAATGAGCGCTACCGGGAGATCTTCCGGAGCATTGTCGAGAGTTATCTGGCGACCGGTGAACCGGTCGGGTCGCGCAACCTGAGTCGGCAGCTTCCCATGACCTTGTCGCCAGCGTCGGTCCGGAACGTGATGTCGGACCTCGAGACGCTGGGTCTGATCTATGCGCCCCACGTCAGCGCCGGGCGAATTCCCACGCACACGGGCTTACGCCTTTTCGTGGACGGACTTCTTGAAGTCGGCGCCATTGAGGATGCCGAGCGGGCGCAGCTTGAGCGCCAGCTCCACGATTACGCACGTGAAAGCGCCGCCGTCACATCCGAAGTGCTGGCCGAAGCAGGCGACATGCTGTCCGGCCTGTCACGCTGCGCGGGCGTAGTTCTTGCCGACAAGCAGGTGAGCCGCATCAAGCATATCGAATTTGTGAGCCTTGATTCGAAGCGCGCTTTGCTTGTGCTTGTGGGCGACGACGGCAGCGTCGAAAACCGCGTTTTAAATTTGCCGGAAGGCCTGCCTCAGCAGGCGCTGTCCGAAGCCACCAATTATCTCAACGCGAAGATCCGCGGCGCCACGTTGCCGGAGGCGCGCGAGCGCATCGAAGCGGAACTGAAAGCAAGCCAATCCGAGCTCGATGAACTTACGGCGCGCCTTGTCCGGTCGGGCTTGGCGCAATGGTCCGGCGGAAAGGACGACACCAAGAGCCTCATCGTTCGCGGACAGTCGCGCCTCCTCAATGATCTGAAAGCCGTGGAGGATGTCGACCGCATCCGCCTTCTCTTCGAGGATCTCGAGTCGAAGAAGTCGCTTGTCCACCTTCTCGACCTCGCAGAGAAGGCCGAGGGCGTGCGCATTTTCATTGGCTCGGAGAATAACCTCTTCTCCCTGTCGGGCTCCTCGCTCATCGTGGCGCCTTTCCAGGATAAGCAGCGAAAGATCGTGGGCATGCTGGGCGTCATTGGCCCGACCCGCCTCAACTATGCACGCATTATCCCCATGGTTGATTTCACCGCAAAGCTCGTTAGCCGCGTGTTAGCTTGATTATCACTCGGAAACCGCCGATATAACGGACGAAAAATTACGGCGGATCGTAAGCGAGGATTCGGCTGATCCTCAATGCAACGGGAACGGCAAACCATAATGAACGATACACCGGAAGAGCCCGCGGATCTGAGCGGGCTGGAAGCCAAGGATTCATCCTCTAAGGCGCAATCCGCAGAGGCGGAACAGGCGAGCAAAGCCATTCTTCAGGCGCTCACCGATCTCAAAGCCGAGAACGCGGATCTTCGCGACAGGAACCTGCGCATCATCGCTGAAATGGAAAATTTCCGTCGGCGCGCTGAACGCGACAAATCCGAAAGCGTGAAATATGCCGCATCCGAATTCGGGCGTGACATGATTTCGGTTGCGGACAATTTGCGCCGGGCCATCGAGGCTGTATCAAAGGACGCTTCGGAGCAAAGTCCAGCCGTCAAGACGCTGCTCGATGGCGTTGAAGCAACGGAGCGCGAACTCTTCAAGACATTCGAGCGGCACGGCATTACGCGTTTCGATCCCTTGGGAGAAAAGTTCGATCCTCATAACCATGAGGCGGTGGTCAAGGTCGACGTGCCAAACGTTCCGGCCGACGTCATCGTGCAAGTTCTGCAGGCTGGTTACAAGATTGCGGAGCGGGTTCTGAGACCTGCCACCGTCATCCTTGCCAAGGGCGGCACGCCCACCAGGAGCGACCGCGGCGGTCCGTCGGAGGGCATGTCCAGGCAAGGCGCCGGCTCTGAAGGCGCAAGTCCCGGCAGTCGGGCCCATTCGCATGATCGTCACAACCTGGAGGGCGCCCGCGAGCACGATCCTGATCTGATTCGTGACGCTGCAGGCGCCCCGAAAGGCGTTCACGGTGTCCGGAGGGACCGGCCAGGCGAGAAGCGCACGTCGAGTGTAACGCAGCCCGTAACCGATGGTGCACCTACTGAGAAA
>JBAVVQ010000286.1:0-3207 GCA_049697375.1 Rhodomicrobium sp. | reverse complement strand
AGCATGACTGCGGTCATGGTGCCTTCTTCTCAAAGAGATGGGCGAATGATTGGACGGGCCGGGTGATCGGCGTCCTCACCTTGACGCCATACGGTCACTGGCGCCACACGCATGCCATCCACCACGCCACTTGTGGCAATCTCGGCCGCCGCGGCATCGGCGACGTGACCACTCTGACCGTCCGTGAATATGGCGCGCTTTCGCGCTGGGACCGGCTCAAATACCGGCTTTACCGGCATCCCTTGGTGATGTTTGGTCTTGGCCCCTCCTATCTGTTTTTTCTGCAGAATCGCCTGCCCTTGGGGCTGATGCGCGCCGGCTGGCGGCCCTGGGCCAGCACCATGGCCACCAATCTTGCGATCGCATCAATCGCCGTCGCACTCGCCTTGTTGATCGGCACGAAGGCAGTGCTCCTTGTGCACCTTCCGATCGCGCTTCTCGCCGGCACGATCGGCGTTTGGCTGTTCTATGTCCAACACCAGTTCGAGCACACGGTTTGGGACGCCACCGCGGATTGGAATTTGCACGAAGCGGCCTTGCACGGCAGTTCTTATTATGATCTGCCCGGGGCGCTCCGCTGGTTCACGGCCAATATCGGCGTGCATCACGTCCATCACCTCAGTAGCCGCATCCCCTATTACCGGCTGCCGCAGGTGCTGCGCGATCATCCGGAACTCCGCGATATTGGCCGTCTGACGCTGCTCGAAAGCTTTCGCTGCATACGCCTGACATTGTGGGACGAGACGCAACGTCGCCTGGTCTCGTTCCGCGATCTTAGGGCGTGCCGAGTTACGGGCCTGGATTGAGACGGGGTATCGGCGCGCCGGCTTGTCTGAAATAGAAGTAAAGAACGCCGCTGCCGGCCGCGGCAAAGAAACACCAGACGGAGATGAAAGTCGCGAAATAGGTGGTAACGGAGACCAGGAAGCCTGTCAGCACGATTGCGCCGAACCTCTGGATAGCACCGCTCGAAGAAAGCAAGAGCGGAACACAGGTGCACAGGAGATAGAGAAAACTCTGCCAGGACAGTGCGTACTCGTTACCTCCGTAGTCGATGCTATGTCCGCAGATGGCTACGGGGGGCGGGTTCTCGATAAGACGGTTCAGCGTATAAATCGAGATCGTGCATCCGAGCGCGGCCAAGGCATAAAGAACTGGCCTGCGGCGAAGATCGGGCTCGATCAAAAGCACCGCAGGCGCGACATAGGCTGGCCACAGAACTTTGGCAAAAACCAGAAAACACAAGGAGAGCGCAGCGACCGCGTCCCTGCCCGCGCCGGCGGGTAATTGCAGCCAGAGAGCGCCTTCGACGGCCTGCTGGGCTGCGAAGAGAAGCGGCATGGCTGCCAGAAGCAGTTCGCGCGGATGTTTGACTTGCCTGAGGGTGGCAATGCCGATCACGGCGGTGATTGAGGCGGCCGAGAAACTCGCCATCGCCGAAAAACACATGCCAGCAGCGCGCCCCGCTCCCGAGCAGCCCGCGTTTGGATCCGTGGAAGCCGAGATGACGGGCGCGAGAGCCAGCGAAATGCTGTCCAATAATCTATATCACAAAGAGAACGGCGAGCCTGGAAGAAAATCGACGGCGCCTTAGGCGAGGGATGGGTTAATTCCGACGAAGATCATCAAGGTGTAGGCGACAACCGGTGAGGCTGAGGCCCACCGACTGCGGCGATAAGCCGTCCTGTGGTGAATCTTGAGCGGGAACAATGGCCTAGCCGCTTGCTGCGGTTGCCTTCTTGGCGCCGGTCTTCGGTTGTTGCGCGGGCTTTGCTCTGATCCGCATGGCCCGGCCCTCCGCCTGATCGAGATCGAAGGCTCCGGTCTTCCGGACCAGATCGCTGAGCTTTCGATAGCCGTATGTCCGCGGGTCGAAGTCGGAGGCGATGTTCGCGAGGCGCTGCCCCACCACGCCCAAGCCGACCCAGCCGTCCTCCGTCTCCATTTGCGTGATCGCTTTGTTCAAGATGGGAATGGCCGCGCTCGGCGGCTCGAGAGCCTTCGGCGATGGGCCCTCCTCGGGAGCCACAACTTGCGCTTCGGGCAAAAGGTTCTCCGTGTAAATGAACCTGCGGCAGGCTTGCCGGAAACTCTCGGGGGTCTTCTGCTCACCGAAGCCATAGACGTCGGCGCCCTGCTCCCGCAGACGCGATGCAAGCCGCGTGAAGTCGCTGTCCGAAGAGACAAGGCAGAAACCATCCAGCCGGCCGCTATGCAAAAGGTCCATGGCGTCGATCACGAGTGCAATGTCGGACGCGTTCTTCCCGGTCGTGTAGGCAAATTGCTGGTAGGGATCGATCGCGTATTTGGGCAGGATCTCGGCCCATGACTTCAAGCGCTGACCGGAGAAGTCTCCGTAGATCCGCCGCACACTCGCCTCTCCGAATTTGGCGACTTCCTCGAAAAGGCCAGCGGCGATGCGCGGCGATGTGTTGTCGGCATCGATGAGAATGGCAAAGCGGGGCAAGCGGTTTTCTTCTGCCATGTGTGGCGCCTTGATTAGCAGGGGACCGTTGGATCGAGTCCGAGCGACATGATAGCCAGTTGTGCCAATGCTTCGCTCTTCACGCCAGCCCCAATTCAAGCGCCCCAATGCTGTTACCCTCATCAGCGGGGACAGGACCTGCCCCGCAGCGATCATCAATTGCAGACTTGGCGATCATGCTCAATCCAAGTCCGTGCTAAATTGGGCCGCAAATAAGAGATTACATCTCATTCTGTTGCCCTCAGCGCTAGCCCTTGTGTCGAGCAAATCTTTTGCCGACGGGAACGGCGTTCAGCTCCAGCAGTTCGTACAACAATCGAGAGGTAACAAATAAAGTAGGTCGGATGAAAACATATCAAGAGTGCCTCAGAGAGTACGACGACAAAATTCCCCATAGATCTGATTCTTATATGTTGGGTTTTCTGGACGCCATCGCTTTCATATTCAATAGGAATCGAATTCAAGTCAGCCAGGACATACAAGCTTACAGAACTAAACGTTATTACGAGGAAGAGGAAACATAAGAAGCGTTTTCTTAGCTTATTCTGTGTCATTTTTCTGTGACATGATTCAAATTAATGATCTGAGTAAACCATGGCCCTTGATATCGATAAAGTTGAAGCGATCTTGCGCCAGCATTGGCAAATACCAAGCGATCTAAGCCGTGCGAAGCTGCAGGAGCATGCTGGCAGAATCCACGTTTTGGTCCGACGAAAGTACTC
>JBAVVQ010000285.1:0-2885 GCA_049697375.1 Rhodomicrobium sp. | reverse complement strand
AGCATGAGACGCGCCCGTTACCCGCCCGAAAGAACCTTCACAGGCGTTCGCACCTGCTCCGGCTGAAACAGGAAATCCTGCATATACGACGCGACGTGTCTTGCCGCGCCGTTGATGACGATAAGGTCGCCGCTCCCGCCCGTCAGCGCGTCGGCCACCGTCCAATCCGGCCTGAGGCTGTCCCGGCCCTGCTCCAGGCTGGCGATTTCCAGATTGGCCCCGAGGCGCACCGCCCCTTCGTCGGGCTCAAGCTTGCCAATGAGCATATTCAAAAGCGTGGTCTTGCCCGCGCCATTCGGGCCGGCCATGCCGACGCGGTCGCCGCGATGAATGCGGATGCCGAATTTATCGACGACAGTCTTGCCGTCGAACGCCTTCGAAATGCCCTTCGCTTCGATCACGAGCTTGCCCGAAAGCGGGCCATCCACCGCTTCCAGCTTGGCCTGCCCCGGAGCGCGCTTCGCGTTCCGCTTCGCCTCGCGCATCGCCTGCAACTCGGCGAGGCGGCGCACATTGCGCTTGCGGCGCGCCGTGACACCGTAGCGGACCCAGTCAGCCTCGCGTTCGATCTTGCGAGCGAGTTTGTGGCGCTCGAGTTCTTCCTGGGTGAGGAACTCATCGCGCCAGGCTTCGAAGCTTCCAAAGCCGATGGAGATCGTTCGTGTCGCGCCGCGGTCCACCCAAACGGTCGAGCGCGACAGATTGGAGAGAAAGCGCCGGTCGTGGCTGATCAGCAAGAGCGCGGAGCGCATGCCGCCCAGCCTTTTCTCAAGCCACTCGATGACCTGGATGTCGAGATGGTTTGTCGGCTCATCCAGAAGAAGCACATCGGGGTTTGGCGCAAGCGTCCTTGCCAGAGCCGCTCGCCGGGCCTCGCCGCCGGAGAGGGTGGCGGGCGCCTCCTCACCCGTAAGCCCGAGCTCGCCCAAAAGCAGGCGCGCCCGATAGGGGTCGTCGCTCGGCCCAAGTCCGCTCTCGACATAGGACAGCACCGTCTTGTGTTCGCCGAAATCCGGCTCCTGCGGCAGGTAGCGGAGCGTGATGCCCGGCTGCACGAACCGCGTTCCGCGATCCGGCTCGACGAGGCCCGCCGCGATCTTCATGAGTGTCGATTTGCCGGACCCGTTCCGGCCGACGACGCAAATTCGATCGCCTTCGGAGACAGACAGGTTGGCATCCTCGAAAAGAGGCGCTCCGCCGAAAGTCAGGGCAATGTTTTGCAAGGTAAGAAGTGGAGCCGCCATGATGCCTGTCGAGAGTTTTGCTTGCGCTGATTTGGACAGGAACGGCGGCGGATGCAATCATTTCCTCGCGGCGCGAAAAAGCCCGCAGATGCGAATGCATCGCGGGCTTCTTAAAACACTACCGTCATCCCGGAAGGGCGAAGCCTTATCCGGGATCGTAACAGATCGGAGCACCTGTCCTTTTTGCGATCCCGGCTCTCGCTTCGCGCGGGCAGGGGATGACAATCCCAAATTAGCGCCGCGCCGTGACGCTGGAACGAAGCGCCTTCGCCATTTGCAAATGCTCGTTGATCGTCGGCAGAAGCGTCGAAGCGAGCTGCTTCAGGGCGTCGTTATCGCCGCCCTTCGAGTAAGCCTCAAGAAGCTCGACCGCTTTTTCGTGGCCCTGAATCTGATCCCTTACATAGTCGCGATCGAAGGTGGTTCCGGTCAGCGCGGCAAGCTGGCTGACCAAACCCCTGGTCTCTTCGTCCATCCCGTATTTGGGCTCGGGCAGGTTCGCCTGCTTCAAGGTCTGCACCAGCTTCTTATCCGCCGCTGTGTGATCGTCGATCATCTTCTGAGCGAACTTTTTGATGTCGTCGTTGCTCGATATCTTAAGCGCAAGCTGGCTCGATTCGATCTCGAACTGCCCGCTTGACTTCAGCTCCTGTGCAAAGTGCGCAGCGGTGTTCATAGCTTCCGTTTTCGAACGCGCTTCCGCGGATGCAACGAAGCCCGCAAAAGCCAAAATCGCCACTGCGGCGATCATAAAATTTCTCATGGCCGTCTCCAAAAAACAGTGCCGCGTTTCCGCGACGGTTCCTTTTGGAAACGGCAAATCCCATGGCTTCGTTCCGGCGCGCGAACGCCGCTTTCGAGCCTAGATGAGCCCATGAAGGCCGTGGAAGATCAGAAACAGGTCGCTCTTGGTCTGGCTTAAGTTAGCCCTGACCTCGACCCCATAGTGAAAGCTGCCACTTTCGTCGAGGATCTGGCAGTTGTTCAAGCACCCTAAGAACGCCTCAGCAGACGCTAAGGTCGGGTAAGCCCTCACATAGCCAAGAAAAGTACCGTCCAGGCTGTCGTGCCGCGTAACGAGGTAGCTATACATAACACACTTCCCGTATGAAATCGTTTCGATATCAAAATCTCACGAGCAGGCCGGGATCGCTGTTTCATGAGTGACAGTCACATTGGAATTTCTTGCAATTTCGATCGAGCAAAGGCCGGGCCAAGTCTATCGGGCTGCTGAAAAAGCCTGATTTGGGCTTCATCCTTGGACAGCCTCAGGATGAGGGGTATCAGAAACTAACTATATACTTACTTACGGCGTCTTTACAAAACAAAACCAATTTTAACCCGGCGTACACCTTCTCAGCCGCGCTCGCGGCCGCCGCTCGTGTCCGGTTTCTGTCCGACCTTCAGAAACTCGGAGACGAACTCGCGAAGGCGCGGCTGCCGCGCCTCAATATAGGGCAGCGGACGCAACACCTCGATGGCGGCGATGCCGATGCGGATGGTGAAGCCGCCATTGATCAGCCCCTCGCCGAGCCTTTTCGAAACGCGCGAGGTCATGCCATGGCCGACGAACTGCCCGAGAATGTCGTCGGTAAAGGCAATGCCGCCCGTCAACGCGAGATGCCCCGCGATGAGGCGCAT
>JBAVVQ010000284.1:0-3296 GCA_049697375.1 Rhodomicrobium sp. | reverse complement strand
GCCCCGGCGACGCGATCCTCGTCAGCGGCACGCTTGGCGATCACGGCATCGCGGTGCTGTCAAAACGCGAGAACCTTGAGTTCGAAACCGAGATCCTGTCGGACAGCGCCGCCCTTCACGGCCTCGTCGCGGATATGGTGGCGGCGGTGCCCTCAATTCACTGCCTCCGCGATCCGACGCGGGGCGGGCTTGCCTCGACGCTCAACGAAATCGCGCAGCAATCACGCGCCGGTATGCGTCTTACCGAAGGCGCGATCCCGTTCAAGGCCGATGTGCTCGCGGCCTGCGAACTTCTCGGTCTCGATCCGCTCTACATCGCCAACGAAGGCAAACTCATCGCGATCTGCGAAAAAGACGATGCGGAGCGCCTTCTCGCCGCGATGCGCGCCCACCCGCTCGGGCGGGACGCCGCGATCATCGGGGAGGTCGTCGCCGACGTCCACGCCTTCGTCCAGATGCAGACCCGGTTCGGCGGAAACCGCATGGTGGACTGGCTTCTCGGTGACCCCCTGCCACGGATTTGTTGAGGCATGCGCCAGATTTGGGGCGCGGCCCCGGCGTTTTCCTAAGCTACGGGGCCTTTTTTGCCTCTCCTACAGGTGTTTGACGAATGCAGTCACCTGGCTACATCAGCCCGATGTTACCACTCTATTCCTTCAGATACCCAACGTAATAGATCCCGACAATTTTGTTCGCGCCATCGCGGATCGGCTCGTAGCCGGTTTGGTAGTTTTTGCCGAGAATGGTTGCCTCTCCATAATAGGGCTCGTTATTGCGAATGTTCACGATGACCTTGCCTTTGGGATCGAGAATCGTGCCTACGGCCCGCGATCCGTCATCCTTCTTGACGTTCGTCGCCACACGGATGAAATCCTCGCCATGATTAACAAAGAAGGTCGCTGTGCCTCCCATCTTTGCAACCACGTCGTCGACCAACTCGAAGTTGTTGTTCATCTTTGTGCTGCCAAAATAAAGGCCGGGAACCTCCTGGCCTGCTACACGATCTGTGCCCTCCACCTTGGCAGCCCCTAACTTTGCGGCCTCAGACCGAAGCAGGGCCATCGACGACTTCACTTTTTGTGCAGGATCGTCCATGGCCGAGGACTTGATTTCCCATGTCGTGTTGTGCGGAATGTCCATGGCGAAATAGCCGCCTGTTCCAGCCAGTTTGGGCATGTCATTGCAGGCGAAGGGCTCACGTCCGGTGATCCCGGCATATTTGCCGCTGCCGCCCGTGATGATATGAGTGCCGCATTTCATGTCAGGCTGAGAGGCATCCAGATCCCGCGTGTCGAAGGTCGAGAAGATCACATCGCCGTCCTTATCGGTCAGTGCGCAGGCGCCATCAATGTATTTCTTGTCGCCCGATTCCACATTGAGCGCGGTGCAACGCGCCGCCATTTTGTCGAGCATCGGCTCGCCCTTCAGGTTCTGCGTCGTGCCCACCGCCTCGAGCAGAGTGGCCGTTCCAACCCCTTTCACCTCAAGGCTCTGCAAGGGTCTGAAAATGAAATGAGTAACGTAGGGGGACGTACCTTTCTTTCCTATGACAGGGGCATTTTCAGCGTAGATAGAGCTTGCAAGAGCAACAAACGCGCCTGAAAGAATAACTGTCGTGATCAAGCTTCTTTTCATTATAACCTCCCGGTAACCTAGAAAGGATCGAGAATGCTATCATTTTTTAAGTTGTTTTGCACACATACTTAATTGTGCATTGCGTATGTAAAGAAATTTATAATTTTTATTGTCCGCGCTCATCTTGTTCCTGACCTTTAGCTTGAGAATGAGCTTTTGTTCGCGGCCGGATCTCGGCTATTACCCCGCGACGCGCAAGGAAAGCCCCGCGTTTGCAAGCAAGCCTTTGCCGGCGCACCGGTACAAAAAGGTGAAGGGTGCCCATCGCCGCCCAACATATGGTAAGCTCCTACGACCCGTGCATGCTTAGACGTCACATTGGGAGGGCGGTGGTTGGACGCAGTAAACCGTGTCAAGGGAGTATCCATCCGGGTCCGCGGCCTCGTGCAGGGCGTAGGGTTCCGGCCCACGGTCTGGCGGATCGCAAAGCGCCTCGGGCTGACCGGCACGGTGAGGAACGATAGCGACGGCGTGCTGATCCGCGTCTTTGGATATCCCGCGGCGCTCGTCGAGTTCGAAGTCGCGCTCCCGTCCGAGGTCCCTTCCCTCGCCCGGATCGACACCATCGAAACGGCCCCACTCGCCGGGAGCCCGCCAGCGGAATTCCGGATCGTGGCGAGCCGGAGCGGCGCCGTCACAACCAGCGTCGTCCCGGATGCGGCCACCTGCCCTGCCTGCCTCGCCGACATTCGCGACCCTTCGAACCGGCGCTATCGCTATCCTTTTACGAATTGCACGCTTTGCGGCCCCCGGCTTTCGATCCTTCGGGCCATCCCCTATGACCGCGCCTCGACGAGCATGGCGGCGTTCGAGATGTGCCCGAATTGCCTCGCCGAGTACCGCGACCCATCCAATCGCCGCTTCCACGCTCAGCCAAATGCCTGCCCCGTTTGCGGCCCCAAAATTTGGCTGGAGGAGGCTGACGGGCGGCCGATGCCGTTCGAACCTCGCCGCGATGCGATCGCGGCCGCCGCCACGCTTATCGAATCCGGCGCTATCGTAGCGATCAAAGGAATCGGCGGTTTTCATCTGGCTTGCGATGCGCGCAACGCGGAGGTCGTAACGCGCTTGCGGGGGCGGAAGCATCGGACCGATAAGCCGTTCGCGCTCATGGCTCGCGACCTGACCATGATCGAGGACTACGCCGAACTATCGTACCCGGAGCGTGCTCTTCTCGCGGAGCCTGTGGCGCCGATTGTTTTGCTGGATCGGAAAGAGAACGGCCATTCCCTCGCGCCTGGCATCGCGCCGGGACAATCGACGCTCGGCTTCATGCTGCCCTACACGCCGCTCCATCATCTGCTTTTCGGGGATGTCGGCGCTCCTCTCGTCATGACCTCGGGCAACAGGTGCAACGAGCCGCAATGCATCACGAATGACGAGGCCCGCGCGAGACTGGCCGGGATCGCCGATGCGTTTGTCATGCACGACCGGGACATCGTTAACAGGCTCGACGACAGCGTCGCGCGGCTCATGGCGGGAAAGCCCAGGGTGATGCGGCGCGCGCGAAGTTATGCCCCGTCACCGCTGCCTCTGCCGCAGGACTTCGACAGAGCGCCCCGAATCCTGGCTATGGGCGCGGAGCTGAAATCCACCTTCTGCCTTCTGGCCAAGGGCCGCGCCATCGTCTCGCAACATATGGGCGACCTGGAAGACGCCGC
>JBAVVQ010000283.1:0-1565 GCA_049697375.1 Rhodomicrobium sp. | reverse complement strand
CTTTTGCCCATCGGGCATGTGGGCAGCGTAGCGATAACCGCGGGGAATCACGGTCAGCCGCGACTTGAGGTCGAACGATCCCCATTCGAGCGTGCGACCGAACACGACCGAACCGTCCGTTGCTTTCAATGTGATGCCAGTGCAAGCCAGGAGAGACAGGGAGGCGCTGCTTTGCGCTAGCACGCAAGCCGTAATGACAGCCACAATCTTCCGCAAAATCCGACGCTGCATCGTGGTTATCCTCCCCTTCAAGGTTAGACCTTCTTTTTTCTAGATTGCGTGCTTCGTCACGGTCGGCTGACGGGCAGCCTTTGACACGTATAAAAGTGCGCACCTAGTTCCGAAATTCAAAAGATTGGCAACTGAACCTGGCGGCTGCCTCTTTGCGGGCTCGCGTTCACTCCCCCGCCACCACCACCCGCTCCAACCGCGGCTTCGAATTCCGCCTCTGATCCCGCGATGGGGATAGCAAGCCATTGATTGCTAGAGCGATCGGCATTGAAAGTAGTTTGTTTGGCTGTCACAGTGTCTTTTCCAACCATAAAGGTCGACATTGGGAGTGAGACGTAAGATGACCAATGGATTTCATGTGAGGAAGTTCTTCGCCGAGCTAATCGGCACGTTCTGGCTGGTCTTCGCCGGGTGTGGAAGCGCTGTCCTGGCGGCAAAGTTTCCGGAGGTTGGCATAGGCCTGCTTGGCGTCGCCTTCGCCTTTGGGCTATCCGTTCTCACGATGGCCTATGCCATCGGCCATGTCTCCGGCTGCCATTTAAATCCAGCCGTGACCTTTGGCCTCCTTGCCGGCGGGCGCTTCCCTGTCGGGCAGGTTGCACCCTATATTGTTGCGCAGCTCTTGGGCGCCATCGCCGCCGCCTACCTTCTCTTCGCCATTGCCAGCGGAGGGCCCGGTTTCGATCTGGCGCAGGGCTTCGCGGCGAATGGCTATGGCGACCATTCGCCAGGGAAATACAGCCTTCTCTCCGGATTCCTGTCCGAGTTCATTCTCACCATGATGTTCTTGTTCATCATCATGGGATCGACGCACGGGAAGGCTCCCGTCGGGTTTGCGCCGATCGCTATCGGACTGGGCCTGACGCTCATTCATCTCATCGGCATCCCCATCACTAACGTCTCCGTCAACCCAGCACGAAGCACAGGGCCAGCGCTCGTCGTGGGTGGTTGGGCCCTGAATCAACTTTGGCTGTTTTGGCTGGCCCCCATTCTCGGCGGCATCGCAGGCGGTCTTCTCTATAGGTTTGTCGTCGATAGGCCGGAACCGGAAATTGTTGGTTACGACGAAGCTCGGGTGAGGCGATCCCCCGCCTAAGCAGTACACGGCAGCAAACATTGTCGCAGGAACTGGCGGCTGCATGAGGTCTCTCAGACAAATGAAGCCTCCCTCACTCCCCCGCCATAACCACCCGCTCCAACCGCGGATTCCAGTTATCGCCCCGCGTCCGCTCGTCAAAGATCGTGATACGAAAACCCGCTCCACCGATGGCAATGGCTGCACCGCAACCGAAATTGCAAATCGGTTTGTCCAGCCCCTCTACGCACAGATCGGT
>JBAVVQ010000282.1:0-2595 GCA_049697375.1 Rhodomicrobium sp. | reverse complement strand
AACCGCTCCTTCGAGCAATCGCTGCCTGACGGCAGCGGCCGGTAACATCGCATTCATTGCTCAGAATGCGGATACGACGCCCGCTCCAGTCGCGCAAACTGCCGCGTTTTCACACAACCTCGGCCTGCTGGGCGCGTCAACCAAGCGTTGGGCAGAAGCGATAATGCGGCCCGCCACCTTCGCAGCTTTGAGTGTCGCAACCTGCGTAGAACCGGCGATCGCCATTGACGTTGGCGCGCCTTTGCATCACATCTAGCCCAAACTCCCGCATCGCAACATAATGTTTAGAAAGGCGCGGCTCGGCATGGGATTGCGCAACATCGCCATTATTGCTCACGTCGACCATGGCAAGACGACGCTCATCGACGTGCTTCTGAAACAGTCGGGCTCGTTCCGCGAAAACCAGCGCGTGGCCGAGCGCGCCATGGATTCGAACGATTTGGAGCGCGAGCGCGGCATCACCATCCTGGCCAAGGTGACCTCGATCCAGTGGAAGAACACCCGCATCAACATCGTCGACACGCCGGGACACGCGGACTTCGGCGGCGAGGTGGAGCGCATCCTGAACATGGTGGACGGCGTCATCGTGCTGGTCGATGCGTCGGAAGGGCCGATGCCGCAGACGAAATTCGTGGTGTCGAAGGCGCTCAAGATCGGACTTCGTCCCATCGTCGCGATCAACAAGATCGACAAGCCGGACGAGCGCCATGTCGAGGTGTTGAACGAGATTTTCGACCTGTTCGCCAATCTCGACGCCACGGAAGAGCAGCTCGATTTCCCGATCCTCTATGGCTCAGCCAAGCAGGGCTGGATGGCCGTTGACCCGAATGGGCCTAAAGAAGACATGGCGCCACTGTTCGATCTCGTGCTGAAGCACGTCGGGCCGCCGAGAGTGGGCGGCGGCCACTTTCGCATGCTGGCGACCACCATCGAGGCGGACCCATTCCTCGGCCGCATCCTGACAGGGCGCGTGTCGAACGGCGTGGTGAAGCCGAACATGGCCGTGAAGGCGATCAGCCGCGACGGCAAACTCGTCGAGCAGGGCCGCGTGTCGAAGGTGCTCGGCTTCCGCGGCCTTGAGCGCACGGCCATCGACGAAGGAAAGGCCGGCGACATTATCGCCATCTCCGGGCTGACCAGGACGACCGTCGCCGACACGATTTGTGACCTGCAGGCATCAGACGCGCTGCCCGCGCAGCCCATCGATCCGCCGACCTTGACCATGACCTTCCGCATCAACGATGGCCCATTCGCAGGCCAAGAAGGCGACAAGGTGCAAAGCCGCGTCATCCGCGAGCGCTTGTTTCGCGAAGCGGAGGGCAATGTCGCGCTCCGCATCGCGGAGACACAAGATAGCGACGCCTATGAGGTGTCGGGGCGCGGTGAATTACAACTCGGCATCCTGATCGAGACCATGCGCCGCGAGGGCTTCGAGCTGACCGTGTCGCGTCCGCGCGTGGTGTTTGACTTCGATGCGGAAACCGGCCAGCGGCTCGAACCCATCGAGGAAGTCATCATCGATGTGGACGAGGAGCACGCCGGTGCGGTTGTTTCCAAGCTTTCCGAGCGCAGGGGCGATCTCGTCGAGATGCGTCCCTCCGGCGGCGGGCGGCAGCGGCTCATTTTCTACGTCCCGACGCGCGGGCTGATCGGGTATCAGGGCGAACTCCTGACCGACACGCGCGGCACCGCGATCATGAACCGCCTCTTCCACAATTACGCGCCGTATAAGGGCGAGATCCAGGGCCGCCGCAACGGCGTCCTGATCTCGAACAGCACCGGCGAAGCCGTCGCCTACGCGCTGTGGAACCTGGAGGATCGAGGCCCGATGATGATCGACCCGCAAACAAGGGTCTATCCGGGCATGATCGTGGGTGAGCATACCCGCGACAACGACCTCGAAGTGAATGTGCTCAAGGGCAAGCAGCTCACCAATATCCGCACGACGAGCAAGGACGAGGCGGTACGTCTCACGCCACCCATGAGACTGCCGCTCGAAAAGGCGCTCGCCTACATCCAGGATGATGAGCTTGTCGAGGTGACGCCGAAATCCATCCGGTTGCGCAAGCGTTATCTCGATTCGAATGAGCGCAAGCGCATGGAGAGGCAGGCTGCGGCGATGGCTGGTTAGGGCGCCGAACAGCGCGGTCGAGATGGCTTTCGGAATGGGCCAGCGAAAGGCGCAAGGCCACGCCAAAAGGGTAAACGGACCGTTGGCGCCGCTCGTCGGCCGCGCCGGTTTAATACAAATGTGGTTAACAGGAGCGCGCCGGATTTATTTCCGGTCATGAGTTTGGTTAATAAGGAGTTGACTCAGCGAGAAGGGAGAAGCGCTGCGCCCCTTCGACCGGATCGGATGATTTTTCGTAAAGCATTGAAAATCATAGATCTTTTTATCCTTAATAAAATGGCCATTAAATTAAATTTAATGCCGAAATTATTTCATTTACTGGGACGAGCAAAAGTCCGTTAAATATATTTCGGCTTCGGAATTAACGCGTGCGCTGAGCCGGACCATCTGCGGCGCAGGCGGCTGCGATGGCGTCCCGTTCGTCTTTTTCCTCATATTTATCAGGGATTAGAGCGGGCTTAAGC
>JBAVVQ010000281.1:0-6993 GCA_049697375.1 Rhodomicrobium sp. | reverse complement strand
GTTTTGCCGCCATCGGCGGAGGCGAGGTGGCCGAGCCGCGCAAGCGCCGCGACCACGAGCCCGGCGCGCTTCTCGATCTGCTTGCCTTGCGCGAATGGCGCGCGATCTGTTCGATGGTCAGCGGCTCCCTGGCCGCTTCGAGCACGCGCATCACCTCGACCGTCTCCGCCAGTTCCTCGCCAGTCGGGAATTTGCGCTTCGTCTCCTGTAAAGCCTCCCCGAACGGGAACGCCGCTTGCTCTTGCGCGAGCCTGTCCCTTTCCTGTTTCGTGCGGCGGCGCTCTTCCTCGAGGCGCGCCTTCTCGGCGTCGGAGCCGAAGCGCGGGATCTGGTACTCCGGGCGCAGCCAGCGGACCTTGCCGGTCTTCTCCTCTATGGAGCGCTGCTTGTTGAGCGCGACGAGCCGCCTCAGGATCTCCTCGTCCGAAAGCGTCGCAGGCCAGCCATAGGCTTCGAAGACGAGCTTATCCAGCCGCTCGTGCAGTTCCTTCAGGATGAGAACGAGGCCCTGGTCCTTGATGCGCTCGTCTTCGGGGTTGAAGGCCGCGCCCGCCTTCAGCTTTTCGAGCACGTTGTACATCTGCGTGAGCGTCAGGCCGGGATGCTCCGCCTGCCGGGCCTTGCGGTGCGCATCCAATTCTTCGGCGGCGGCGCGGATGCGAGCCTTGATGTCATCGCCGCAATCGGGGAAGGGGAAGGGATCGAAGCAGCGGGATTTCGAATAGCGCGGATCGTTGCCGACGCCAAGCCAACCGCCAGCGCGGAGCGCCCATATCCCATGAATGCGCGATGACAGCACGCCGAGATGAAAAGCGTCTTCGCTCCCGATCGCCACAAGCATGTTGTCGGGCAGAATTGAACCATCGAGGAACAGAAATGCTCTATGCTTTGAGGTCTCAACTGTCGCGATGTAACGCGTCAGGCCCGCTGTGAAGCCAAGCATCAAGGTATTTTTGCGCCCGAACAACCACCAGTATATTCTTCGGTATTCTTCATTATTATTGTCCCTCTCAACCTTCACCGTCCCAAGCAAGTGTTGATAAACCTCGGGGAACTGTCGTCTGATCTGCTCCGCGTTGAGTCCGTTCATGTCGATAACCATCACACCGCGCGGAACCCCCATAAGATCGCGCCCGTGCCGATATGCGCGAATGTGTTTTTCTAATCCAGGGCGCTTGCCCAAGCCCAAGTGCACTGCTTCCTGTGGCGTCACAATGAAACCAGCTCCATGAAGTTTCACGCCGGGAGAAGCTAATCCTTCGTTCGCCTTGAGCTGTTCGGTGCAGGTTACATCCACGCCTACCGTTAAATCCGCATTGATGCGGCCTGCCCTGGCGGACAGCTCGATCTCCGTCTGATCCGGGCCAAGTTTCGCTTCGCGTGTCACCTCACGCAGCACGCCTTCGAAGCGTCCTGCCGCGGCAACCGTCATCGCGATCCGCACGTCAGCTGCTTCCGGACCTTCTATCCAAGGGTGATCCGGGATGGCCATCAAAAGCGAGACCGGCTTTTTCGCCTCAAGATGACGCGCAACCACCCGGCGGCTGAATACCTGCGTAATAGAATTCGTGGTCACGAAGCCGAAGCGCTTCGCTTGGCCCTTCGCCACAATATCGGCGGCGCGGTCCCACCAATACATCACATAGTCGGCGCTTTCGTTGATGTGCGAATGAACGCGCCAAAGCGCTGCCGTTTCGTTATCGCCCAGATTGGCGCGGATGTCCTTGCCGCCAATGAAGGGCGGATTGCCGACGATGTAATCGGCCTCGGGCCAGTCCGGCCTTCGCGCGCCTGGGTAGACGAGGACGCGCTTGCCGTCCTTCTCCTCCACCTTGGGGACCGGCCAGCCGTCCCAGGTCAGAACGGCGTTCATATGCTTTATCTTCTTAAAATCTTGCAGGACCGGCTCGGACGGCGCGCTCCCTCTTGTACGGAAGTGCCATTGCAGATAGCCGAGCCAGATCACGAGTTCCGCGATTTCCACGGCGCGCGGGTTCAGCTCCAGGCCCAGAAACTGGTGCGGGTCCACGCTCTCCTTATCAAGTCCCAGCGCCTCCTGCCCGCCGAGGTCGGCGAGCGCTTCCAGCACCTCGCCTTCGAGCCGCTTCATCAGTTCGAGCGCGACATAAAGAAAGTTGCCGGTGCCGCAAGCGGGGTCGAGCACGCGCGTGGCGCAGAGGCGCTTGTGGAAGCCGTGGACGACGCGGATCGCCTCCTTGGGCTCCTTCTCTTCTTTCAGGCGCTCCGCCGTCGCCTGAACGCGCGCCCAATCCTGGCGCAGCGGCTCCCTGACCGTCACCACAACAAGCCGCTCGACATAGGCGCGCGGCGTGTAATGCGCGCCAAGCCGCGCCCGCTCCTTCTCGTCAAGCGCCTGCTCCAGCAGCGTCCCGAAAATGGCGGGTTCGACCTCGCGCCAATCGGCCTTTGCCGCCGCGAGCAGTTCCCCGATTTCCTCTTTCCCGAGCGGGATCGCGAAAGCGCCCTTGAACAGCTTGCCGTTGAAGCGCATGACATTGCGCTCGATGGCGTAGGCGAAAGCGCCCGTGTCCATGGCCTGCCAAAGCTGCTCGACCATCGGCACGAACTTGCCGGGGTCGCGCGTGCATTTTTCGAGAAGCTGCTGGAAGCTTTTCTTGGGCAGAAGCTCCACATCCTCCGCGAACATCGTGAACAGGCAGCGCATCAGGAACAGCGCCACGGCCTCCGGCTTGTGCTCGCCGCGCTTCTCCAGCGCCTTCGACACTTGCGCCAGCCGGGACGCGATGTCCCGCGTCACCTTTGCGGAGTGCCGCGCCGGATCGAGATCCGTGGGGCGCTCCCAGACCATCCGCAGACGCCTGCGGACCTTCTCATCCCGCAAGTCTTGCATGTAAATGCGGAAGTGCTGCCGGTCGGGGAACTGCGCGTAGTTTTTGCCCTGGCCCGAAAAGTCGGCGTAGACCTCGATGCAATGGCCGACATCGCAAACCAGTACGAAGGGCGGCCAGCCATGGCTTTGAGGGAGCGCGCGGGCGTAGTCCTCGGCCTGGCGCCGCGCCGAGATCATGAGCTGGTCCCACGCCCGATTCGCGCTGCGCTCGCCGCGCGGCTGGTAGTCCGGTTCGATGAGGTCGAGCTGGCCCGGCAAGTTCAGCGCCTGGGGCGGCCCTTCTCGCGGCTTTGCTTCGCCTCCATGATGAAGCAATGCTTCTTGTAAAGGTCGATGCGCCCGGTGCTTTTGGTGCTGTCGAGGTGGGAAAATTCGACTTTCCGCTCGAAGGTGTAATCGTTGAGGCCTCCGTCCTCCTTCGCGGGAGCGGGCTCTCTCACGCCGATAAGCCGGCACAGCTCGTTCGCGAAGGATTGGAAATTGGCGCGCTCATTGCCGCTTGACGCGGTCCAGCGCGCAATGAATGTCTCAATATCGCTTTCGGCTTCAATGACGGTCATGAGGTCTTGCAAATGTTAAAAAATGGCAAAGATGAAGCCGGGTCTGGAATAAAGCCTTTCGAACAAAGATAAAAGTGCAAAGTCGGCGCTAAGGCCGCGTTGTGCAAACATGACGAATTGCGAAGCGAGTAGCGCCCGGGTTGCCCGTTCGCCAGATCGTGCAGATTTCGCGCTAATCAAACAAATCCCGGCCAAGGCAACACGCTTCTTTAAGCCGTCCGGCAAAATATACACTCAAAACAGTGTTTTGGTTGCAGGCTGCTAGTCCTGCTGGCAGCGGCGCGCAATGAAAACAGAGACCAAACATGGGGTGGTCTCGGCTCCTCCAATTATGCCAGCGGCCGAAGCTTACATTAGGATTTTTCGCATGGTTGCCTCATCATCCGAGCACGAAGACATCAAGCGGGGCGCGCCTCTTGGCTTGAAGCTATATGGGATTGTTGGCTTCGTCTTTCTGTGCTTCGTTGCACTCTCCGTTTATGAGCTTTTCCACCTTAAAGACGCGCTTGAATCCCAACGATCGGGTGAGCTGAAGCATCTGACCGAACTGGCGGTCAAGGCTGTCCAGGAGGAATATGAAGCGGGCGAGAAAGGCGCGATCAGCGTCGAAGAGGCCAAGAGCCGGGCTGCGGCGCGTGTCGCAAATCTGCGTTACGGGCAAAGCGGCTACTTCTGGATCAATGACCTTGAGCCCAGAATGGTCATGCATCCGACGAACCCTGCGCTCAACGGCAAGAGCCTGACCGACTCGAAGGATCCGGATGGGGTCCAAATTTTCGTTGAGTTCGTCAAGGCGGTTCAGAAAAACGGGGAGGGCTTCGTCTCCTATTCCTGGCCGAAACCAGGCTCCGACAAACCGCAGCCGAAAATATCGTATGTAACCGGCTTTGCACCCTGGGGTTGGGTCATCGGTTCCGGGCTTTACGTCGACGATCTGCATCAGGAAGTTTGGAATCAAGCCTACGGTCAGCTGACCGTGATCGGGCTCGTTTTGCTGTTCAGCGCCCTTCTTGTCATTCTTTTCGTCCGATCAATCTCAAAGGCGCTTGCCGCCATGACAGGCGCCATGGACAATCTGGCCCGAGGGGACCTGAGAGTCGAAATTCCGGCAAAGCGAAGGGCGGACGAACTCGGGACCATGGCCCGGTCGATGAGCGTCATGGTCTCGACGCTCGATGGGTTCGTCAAAGCGCAAACCGTGATGGCGCGTGCGCACAACCAGGACGGCCACATCACCCACACGATGCGTGCGCATGACTTTCCCGGCGCTTACGGCGACATGGCGCGGAACGTGAACGACATGGTTAAATCCCATATCGACGTTCAGATGCAGTTTCTCGACTATATGGTTGAGTACATTCATGCCAATTTCGAGCACCGCATGGCCGCGCTGCCGGGCGAGCGGCAGAGAATTTCCGATACCGCCGAGCAGATCCGCGTGGAGCTCGAAGCGGCCAACGCAGCTCAGTTCAACGCGCAAGTAAAGGCAGCCCTCGACAGCGCCTCATCCTGCATCATGATGGCTGACAATGACGGCGCCATCCGTTACCAGAACAAAGCGAGCAATGCCCTGATGCGCCGCTCCGAAATCGAGTTCCGCAAATACCTGACGGGTTTCTCGGCAGAGGGCGTGCTCGGCGCAAGCTTCGACCAGTTCCATCGGAGCCCCGGCAAGCATCGCAATCTGCTCGCAAACCTCAAAGGCGAGCATCGCACGCAGTTTGAAATCGGCGGCCTCCATATGCGGCTCATCGCCAACCCTATCGCCAACGAGGACGGCAAGCCGTTGGGAACCGTGATTGAATGGCTTGACCGCACTCAAGAAGTGAACGCCGAGAAGGAGGTGCGCGCCATCGTGGGAGCGGCGGCTTCAGGTGACCTTTCGAAACGTATCGCCGATGCGGACAAGGCGGGCTTCATGCTGGAGATGGCGCAAGGGCTGAACGCTGTCTTGAGTACGAATGAACACGCTTTGGCCGAAATCAGCAGTGTCTTGAAGGCGCTTGCCGAAGGCGATCTCACCTGCACCATCGACGCCGATTTTGAAGGCGTGTTCGCCGAGCTCAAGGACAATAGCAACGGCACGATAGAGCGGCTCAGGGCTATTATCATGCAAATCCGCGAGGCGACGGATTCGATCAACGCCGCATCTCGCGAAATCGCAACCGGCAACAACGACCTGTCGCAGCGCACAGAAGAACAGGCGTCAAGCCTTGAGGAAACCGCAAGCAGCATCGAAGAACTCGCGGCGACCGTCAGGCAGAATGCCGAAAACGCCCAGCAGGCGAACCAGCTCGCGGCAGAAGCGTCCGAGAGCGCGGCTAAAGGCAGCGCCCTGGTGGCGGAAGTTGTCACCACTATGAGCGGCATCACGGAAAGCAACCGGGAGATCGCCGATATCACGACGCTCATCGACGGCATCGCCTTCCAGACAAACCTGCTCGCGTTGAACGCGGCCGTGGAGGCGGCCAGAGCCGGCGAACAAGGCCGCGGTTTTGCAGTCGTGGCCTCCGAAGTGAGAAACCTCGCCCAGCGCGCCGCCCAGGCAGCGAAAGACATCAAGGCGGTCATTGCCGCTTCTGTCGGAAAGGTCGAGGGCGGCTCTAAGCTTGTGCAGAGCGCTGGCGCGGCGATGCAGGAGATCGTGGCGCAGGTTAGCCGCGTCAGCGCCATCATCGGCGAAATCGCCGCCGCCAGCAAAGAGCAGAGCGACGGCGTTCAGCAGGTGAACCAGGCCGTAACCCAGATCGACCAGATCACGCAGCAGAACGCCGCGCTTGCCGAGGAATCCACCGCGGCTGCGCGGAGCCTCGAAGAACAGTCCGACGCGCTGGTGCACGCCGTTTCCCTCTTCAAGATCGCCGGAGCACCGGGCGATGCAACGCGGAAGCGCAGCAATGGCGCCGTAAGCTCGAGCAGCGGAAAGTCGATCTTGCATTGAGCCAGAAGAATCGTCCGGCTTTAACTGCCGCAGGTCGGGCTTCTTGGTTTTTTCAACTTCGGAGCCCCGCCTTATCAAAGCTCAATGGGTTGGAAGCCGATGGGAACGATACGGCTTTCAACGCCGGTGACTCCGTCGATGGCCCTCACAAGGCGCACGGCCTCCGTAATGTAGTGGGCGTCGACCATATGACCGGTCAAAATCACTTGGCCCGCTTTTACCTCTGTCTTGATCAATGCCCCCGCATCGCCGCCGAAGTGGAGGTCAAGGGTGGAGTGGACGCGAGCGGAGATCAGCTGGTTCCGCAATTCCGCCTTGGAGTCCTCCGTCTCGGCAAAGGCCGGTGATTGAACCAGGCGAACAATGCAATCGACGCATTCCTGCACCGGAATACGGGCGGTATTGAGCACGATCGTATAATGCGCCGGATCGGTCCAGTCGATCCCAAACATTCCTTGCATGGCTCCGTTGTGGGCCGCGTCGTCGCGCTCGATTTCCCGGCGCGCGGCTGCGCGGTCCTTCAAGCCAAGCCGCTGCATAACCACAGCCTCGCGAAACTCCATGGGGGCGCACACGCGTACGCTAAGCACATGCGGCACCGATCGTAACAGATAGACCGA
>JBAVVQ010000280.1:0-10461 GCA_049697375.1 Rhodomicrobium sp. | reverse complement strand
GATCCGCGCCGCAATCAGCGCGGCGAGCTCGCCGGAGACGCCATCCGTGTTTTGATGTTTTCCGTTTTAAATCAATGCCTTACCTTGCCTTAACCTCTCCGTAAGGCGCATTTTATTAAGATCCGGGCTCATGGAAATCCGGACGCAAACGCAACCAAGAATTTGGTCCAATGTGAAGAGAGACTTGCCCAACATGCATGCAAACCAGCATTTGGGCGCCCACGTCCAGTTAAGAGCGCCATGCTCCAACAGGCACAAATCGGGTTCGTTAGTTCGTGGTTGCTTTCCCCGACGCCAAGACGGAGGCGATCCCGATCCGGTTTGCCTCGTATCCACGATCGAGAATCGGGCGCCACCAGTCGCCGCTCTTGAGGTACCAGCCAATGGTCTTTTCAATGCCGGTTTCGAAGCTCTCCCGCGCGCGCCAGCCAAGCTCGGTTTCGATCTTCGCGGCGTCGATGGCGTAACGCCTGTCGTGGCCCGGCCTATCGTGAACAAGCGTTATCAGCGCGCGTCTCGGGCGCCCTTCGTGGGGCGACAGGCGGTCCAGATGATCGCAGATTGTCTCTACAATATGAAGGTTTGTGCGCTCGTTCTTCCCGCCGATGTTGTATGTCTCGCCAACGACGCCCTGCTCGGCGACGAGAACCAGGGCGCGGGCATGATCCTCGACGTAAAGCCAGTCGCGAACGTTAAGGCCGTCCCCATACACGGGCATCGGCTCGCCGAAAACGCCCTTGATGATCATGTGAGGAATAAGTTTCTCGGGAAACTGATAGGGGCCGTAATTGTTGGAGCAATTGGTGATGAGAACCGGCAGCCCGTAGGTATGACGCCATGCCCGGACGAGATGGTCGGACGCCGCTTTGCTGGCGGAATAGGGCGAATTGGGCCGGTAGGGGCTTTCCTCGGTGAAAAGGCCATCCGGACCGAGCGAGCCGAACACCTCATCCGTCGAAACATGCAAAAAGCGGAACTGCTCGGCTGTTTCTCTCGGAAGCTTGCGCCAATAACGCAAGGCCTCTTGCAGCAGCGTGAAGGTCCCGACGATGTTGGCCGCGATGAATTCCTGCGGGCCGTCGATCGAACGGTCGACATGGCTCTCCGCCGCAAGGTGCATTATTGCGTCGGGCCGAAACTCTTCGAAGGCCTTTCGCATGGCGGCGGCGTCCGCAATATCGGCCTTCAGGAAATGATAGCGCGGATTGGCGCCGGCGCCTGGAACCGAAGCCGGATTGGCGGCATAGGTCAGCTTATCGATGTTGAGGATTTCATGATAGGTTTCCGCCAGCAGCAGACGAAGAAGAGCCGAGCCGATGAAACCATAGCCGCCGGTGACGGCGACTCTTTTCTTCGCCGCCATGATCAAGCAACCTGCGTCAGCGGCGCGATGTTTGCGGGGAAAAGTTCCGGCGACACCTGCGGCAAGCCCATCAAATACTGCCCGTAGCTGCTTTTCTCGCAGCGTTTGACGGAGGCGAAGAACGTCTCAGGCGTGATGTACCCCATGCGGAGCGCAATTTCTTCCGGACAGCAGATCTTCAAGCCCTGCCGGTTCTCGAGAACCTGCACGAACTGGCTCGCCTCGATGAGGGACTCGTGCGTGCCGGTATCAAGCCAGGCGAAGCCGCGTCCCATGATCTCGACGCGCAAGCGCCCCATCTTGAGGTAATTCGTATTCAAATCGGTAATTTCCAGTTCGCCTCTGGCCGAAGGCCGGAGCGTTTTTGCGATATCCACGACCTCGTTGTCATAGAAATACAGCCCGGTTACGGCGAAGTTGGATTTCGGGCGCTTGGGCTTTTCTTCAATCGAAATTGCTTTGCCTTTGCTATCGACCTCGACGACGCCATAGCGATCGGCGTCCGTCACGCGATACCCAAAGACCGTCGCCCCTTCCTTGAGATGGACCGCCCTTGAAAGAAGCTCGGGCAGGCCGTGACCGTAGAAGATATTATCCCCAAGAATCAGACAAGCAGAGTCGTACCCGATGAATGACTCTGCAATGAGGAACGCTTGAGCAATCCCTTTGGGTTCGGCCTGTTCGGCATAGGAGATGTTGAGCCCAAACTGCGATCCGTCCTGCAGCAATTGCCTGAAGGCAGGGAGATCCCGAGGCGTCGAGATCAGGAGGATATCCTGTACCCCCGCCAGCATGAGCGTGCAAAGCGGATAATAAATCATCGGTTTATCGAAAACCGGCAGCAGCTGCTTCGAGACGGCCATCGTACTGGGGTATAGCCGGGTCCCGCTGCCCCCAGCGAGAACAATTCCCTTCATTACATACTCTCGCCTTGCTGACTAGATATTCCCCGGCTAGCTGAAAAAACCAAGGGTTGCAATCTTGATTTTTGGCGGATATGCCGATTCAAGCCAACGCCTATGAGTATGTTGCTGGGGGGCCACAATGCGCGTTTCGGAGACTGAGCTAAAGGGCGTAAAGGTCCTGGAACCAGCATTATTTCGAGATTCCCGAGGGTATTTTCTCGAAATCTTCAATGACCGTAAGTATCATGAAGCTGGGCTCCATCGCAACTTCGTTCAGGACAACTTTTCCACATCGCGCAAGGCCAGTTTGAGAGGGCTTCACCTTCAAAATCCAAATCAGCAAGGCAAGCTGGTCATGGTTTTGACTGGGACCGTTCTCGACGTCGCCGTCGATGCCAGGGTGGGAAGTCCAACATTCGGGCGCCATATTTCCGTCGTTCTTGATGATCAGACACACAGGCAGCTGTGGATTCCGGGCGGTTTTGCACATGGATTCCTGGTCTTGTCCGAGGAGGCGAGATTCCTCTACAAGTGCGATGCGCTCTACGATCGGGGAAGCGAGATGAGCATTCGCTGGAATGACCCCGACATCAATATCGATTGGGGAGTGGAGCACCCCCTGCTTTCCGATAAGGATGCCACGGCGCCGTTTCTCCGCGATCTGGCCGACAGGCTTCCTCGCTACAAAGATTGACCCGATGCAAATCCTTGTCACCGGCGCGTCAGGCCAGGTCGGGCTGGCTCTCGCCAAGGAACTGAGCCCTCTGGCCACTCTGCGGCTCACAAACAGGCAGGACCTCGACCTGGCGAAACCTCACTCTATCCCGGAGCGCCTGGAGGAGATCAAGCCGGACCTCATCATCAACGCCGCCGCGTACACCGCTGTGGACAAGGCCGAGTCGGAGCCCGGCATCGCCTATGCCGTCAATGGAGACGCCGTCGGAGTCCTCGGTGAGTGGGCCGCGCGAAATGACGTGCCTCTGATCCATTTTTCGACCGACTACGTTTTCGACGGCCAGGCCAAAGAGCCGTATGACGAAAGCCATCCCGTCAACCCCCTGTCGATCTACGGAAAAAGCAAAGCAGAGGGCGAGAGGCTCCTCCTTCGCAGCGGAGCGCCTTGCCTTATCGTAAGAACGGCCTGGGTCTATTCGGCGACCGGGAAAAATTTCCTGAAGACAATCGTCAAGCTCGCCGCCGAAAGGGACGAGCTCGCAGTCGTAAGCGACCAGATCGGAACCCCGACGTCCGCTGGCCAGATTGCGAAATTCATTCACTTTTTAGTCAGCGAAGGACGGGAGGCGCTTCCGGCCCGCTTCGAAAAGTCTTCTCACATCGTCCATGTCACAGCATCGAATTGGACGTCCTGGCATGGTTTCGCAAGCGCGATCGTCGCCGGTATGAAACGCCACGGCATTGCCCCCAAGGCATCGGCCGTTCGCACAATACCGACACTCGACTACCCAACGCCGGCCGTCAGGCCAAAATTCTCTCGCTTATCGACGGCCCGCCTGGAGCTTGTCTTCGGATTTCATCTCGAGCCCTGGGAACAGGCCTTGGACGGCGTACTTGAAGAACTTTTTTCAAAACAATAACAGAGCGGAGGGCGCCAACGATGTCCATCGGCTTCGTCGTCGTTTCGTATAACAGTGAGGCGGTTCTGGGGGACTGCCTGAAGAGGATACCGCGGCATTACGAAATTGTCGTCGTCGACAATGCAAGTGAAGACAAGTCCACGGAAGTCGCCAAGTCTTACGCGACCCATGTCATTTCAAATGCAGAAAACTTGGGGTTTGGAGCCGCTTGCAACCAGGGCGCCAGACTCCTCACCACCACCCATGTCTTCTTTCTCAATCCTGATGCGCACCTCTCGCAGACTGCTTTATACGAGCTTGAGAAGGCCATCGAAAAGTTTCCCGATGCAGGCGGTTTCGGACCCCGGGTTAAGAACCTGGGTCAAACCAAGTCCTTCCGTTCGAAATCCTACATTCAGCAAGGACGCTATCTCGAAGACTGCCAGGTCCCTACCGATTATGCGGAAGTCGACTTCATCGACGGGGCAGCGCTTATTTGCAATCGCGACCTCTTCCTGAAATTGCATGGTTTTGATGAAAATATTTTCTTGTATTACGAGGATGATGATCTCAGCTATAGAATTCGTTGTTGCGGAAAAGCGCTCATCTATGTCCCGCAAGCCTTAGTGCTGCACGCAAAAAAATCATCATCCAAACCCAAATTCAGACTTCACTATCTACGCTCATGGCATGAGACGAGATCGCGCATGAAGCTGAGCAAGAAATACGGATTGCCCTTTGATCATGGGAGGGAAAAGAAGCGCGCCCTGATCCGTCTTTTCAGGTCCGTTCTTACGTTGAAGTTCCGCCAGGCCGCGCGTTATTTGGGCGTCACCCATGCGCTGGATCTATCGCGTCCTGAAGTACGCTGATGGCAAAGCGAATCACGCAATAATTTGCTTCGCATCCACTTTTTCAAGCCGGACAATTTGATCGCGGACAGAAAGGGCGGTGTCGTCCCATGTCGTAAGATAATCCCTGATATTTTCTGGAATTTCTGGGGAGGAGACAATCGTTTGCTTTAGAACTTCGGTTAAGGAAGAATGGTCTTTGTGCGTAAAATACGTCGCGAACTCGCCTCCTACTTCCGGCATGGATGAGTTATCCGCGCAAATGACCGGCTTTCCAAACCACAGGCTTTCTCCTATCGGAAGCCCCCATCCCTCAAAAAGGCTTGGGAACACAGTGAACTGGCAATTACGATAGAGCAGCTCCAGTTCAAGATCGTTCGGGCTGTCAATAACCTGTACCGTTCCCGAAACATTTTCGGTTCTCTGCAAGAACTCGAAGACTTCCCCCGCCATGGCGCCCGGCTTCCCGGCGACAATCAGGAGATGCGCCTTGGCGCCCGGAGCCTTGCGCGCTTCGGCCCAGGCTTTGAGGAGGCCAATGACATTTTTCCGAGCCTCGATCCGGCCAACGCACAGCGCATATTTCGATGCGGCTAACGTTTTTATTTCGCTGCGAATGGCCCCGGATTGATCAGAAGAAACTCTGAACTCGTGCGGAAAACGAACGACCGCGGTCCGCGCGCGGATGCCCTGTTCGCCGAGATATCTGCACAGATCGTTTTCCGTGAAGGCAGAGTTACAGAGCAATAGAGAAGAATTTTGTGCGATGAATTTAAGCCAAGCGACAAATTTCACAATTTTGTATTTTGCGCCATGAACGGCGTCTGCAGGCATCGACAGTGAAAGTATATCGTGAACAAACGACACGACTTCGCACTCATGCGCCTTCGCAAGTTGGCGAACGCCAACATAATCGCTTCCCCAACTGGCGCCGAGAGAAACGATGATGCCGCCGGCCTTGAGGTCCAGCGGCTTCAGACAACAGAGGAGCTTACCCTGGCCGCCGCCCTCGATTTTCTTCCGGAGGCTCGATGAAGCGGCCCATTGAGCATGGAGCCTCATCTTGCGAAAAAGCCGCTTCACTGGGCGATTTTTGTACCTGAGGAGTTTGCCTGCGAACCATGCTTCCTTTCCAGAAGGCAGCCCGAAGCGGGCTGCGAAATCGCCGATGTCGTACGCCCCTTTCATGAACGACAGGTCGCAAAGCGTGAACTGGCCGCTGACGGGATGCTTGAGAAATCCGTAAATTTGATCGGCGCACCCGTTCCTTATGAAACCTTCGATAATTCTGATCGCGCTTCGCTGAACGCCCGTCACGACAGAATTGCGCATCGCGTGCTCAATGATATCGGTGATATCGAAATAAATCGGCGCAGATGCTTTCATGCTTTCGTCCAGAGCGTGATTGGCGATCGGCGTGATTGGCTCTCCGCCGGGCTTTTTGTCAAGCCTGCCGCTGTGGATGACGCGAGGCGAAATATGTCTGAGAAGCGAGCTGGCGTGCTTGCCTCTGCCCTGCCAATGAAATTCGCTCCCCTTGGTCATACCACGCGCTCATGAAAGAAGCGCCGGATACATGCGAGTCGCCAAAGCGTCAGCGAAGCTATTGAAAAATGGCGACATTCCTCAAATCCGCCAAGATGTTCGCCATGAGTTCTATATGGTCTGATGAAGGCCATGTCGACTTTTACAACCAGAACAACAGGAGAAACCTCATGAGCACGGGCATCACATTTCTTGCCGTCTTTCTTGGCAGTAAATCGAGCCCGCGCATGGCGGCGTGGAATGCCCTTCCCGAGGAGGAGCGGCACGCCAAGGCAAAAGAGGGAATCGCGGCCTGGAAGGCATGGATCGAAAAGCATCGCGCCGCGATTGTCGAGATGGGCGGACCGCTCGGAAAAACAAAAAAGATTACCGGGGACGGCATCGAAGACGTGAGCAACGACATCGGCGCTTTCATGGTGGTTCGCGCCGCGTCGCAGGAGGAGGCCGCCGGGCTTTTCGAACACCATCCGCACTTTACGATCTTTCCGGGCCAATCCGTGGAGGTGATGCCGGTGTTGCCGATTCCGGAGGGCTAATCTCCGGCTGACGGCCGGATTGTCTCCAAAAAACAAAGCTCCAGAGAGGATCAGGATGCCCCACACCGTCAGTCTTCATCGGGTTCTCGGCACAAAACCCGAAAAGATCTATCGGGCCTTTCTTGAGGCTGATGCGCTTGCAAAATGGCTACCGCCCAATGGCTTCACCTGCACCGTGCACGAACTCGTTGCGAAGGCCGGAGGCCAGTTCAAGATGTCCTTCCGGAATTTTACCACGGGCGATAGTCAGTCCTTCGGCGGTGAATATCTCGAACTCGCGCCCTATGAGCGGATAAGGTACACGGACAAATTCGATGATCCCAACCTGCAGGGTCAAATCCAGGTGACGGTGACGCTCAGGAAAGTCTCATGCGGGACGGAGTTGCACATTGTGCAGGAAGGTCTGCCGGACGTCATCCCGCCGGAAGCCTGTTACCTCGGATGGCAGGAATCCTTGCGCAATCTGGCCAGGCTTGTTGAGCCCGAGATCAATCAATTGCCTTAAAGCAAGTCGGCGGCCCGCAGCTCGGACCATCGCGGCGCATAGCGCGGGCTTAGCCCGTTTTCCTGTCGCATCTTTTAGACTGAGCTTGGCCTGATCTGGATCAAAAACTCAGTGCAGCAACACTATTCCGGCGCCCATTTGCGATAGGCATCTGCTTGACAGCGGCGCCGCTCACCGAATAGCGCCTCGCGCCAAGCCCTTCGCGCGCCGTCAGCATAAGCGCCGAACCAGCAACGATTTCCGTGAAAGGGAAGCGGCGACGCTGCGCGTGAGCAGAGATCGCTGCTGCTTCAGCCTGCGTCATTTTTGCATAAGGGGCCCTTAACCAAAGTCAAGGGCGGCGGTCTTCAGTTGGCCAAGAGTCAAATACCGGTTCAGACCTGCAACGGAAGGATTGACCGCCATGGCCGTCAAATCCCGCACGGCACAAACCCGCCGTGGATTTCTCCAGCTTGTCGCAAGCGGCGTAGGATCGGCGGTCTTGGCGAAGACGGCGATGGCCGAGTTCCGCTATTTGGCGCCGGTCAATGTCGACAACCCGCTGGCCGCCTACCCCAATCGGGATTGGGAGCGCATTTACCGCGATATCTACCGGACGGACACGCGTTTCACGTTCCTTTGCTGCCCTAATGACACGCATAGCTGTCTTCTCAACGCCCACGTCAAAAACAACGTCGTCGTTCGCATCGAGCCCACTTACGGTTACTCGAAAGCGCAAGACCTTTACGGCAACAAGGCCTCGGCGCGGTGGGATCCGCGCTGCTGCCAGAAGGGCCTGGTGCTCGCGCGGCGCTTTTACGGCGACCGGCGCGTCAACGGCGCGTTCCTGAGAAAGGGCTTCAAGGAATGGGTGGACAAGGGCTTCCCGCGCGATCCTGTCACGGGCGCGGCACCCAAGGAGTTGATGCGCCGAGGCTGGGACAGCTGGGTCAAGGTCAGCCACGAAGAGGCCGTCGCCT
Organism: Rhodomicrobium sp.; assembly: GCA_049697375.1. GTDB lineage: Bacteria > Pseudomonadota > Alphaproteobacteria > Rhizobiales > Rhodomicrobiaceae > Rhodomicrobium. Next base: position 2,223 of record JBAVVQ010000280.1, on the reverse strand, counting down.
ATCATGCCAAGACGCTCATGAATATCGCACAGACCTATTCGGGCGAGGACGGGACCAAGCGGCTGCTTGCTCAAGGGTATGATCCCGACATGGTGGCGCCGGCAGGCGGCGCGGGCACGCGGGTCATGAAGTTCCGTGGCGGCATGGCCAAGCAAGGCGCCATCCGGATCTTCGGGAACTTCCGCATGGGCAACTCCATGGCGCTGCTCGACCAATTCGTGCGCAAGGCGCCCGAAGAGAAAGCGATGGGCTCAGGCTCCTGGGATTCCTATGCTTTCCACACCGACTTGCCGCCAGGCCACCCGATGGGCACAGGCGACCAGACCAACGACTTCGAGCTCTTCGACGTGGAGAACGCCAACGTCATCCTGGTTTGGGGCATGAACTGGATTACGACCAAGATGCCTTCGTCATGGGGCCGCGGCGCCATCCGTGATGGGTCCGCCACGGCTGGGACCAAAACACAGAACAGCCCTTGGATCGACGCCGAAAACACTTGCACGAGAATGATCTGTTATAACAGATTTCACGTGAAACAAACCGTGTTCGCGTCGCACCTAAATTCCTGTCTGGAGAGGGAAATGGATTGGGTTCTCTGCCTTATCGCCGGCGCGCTTGCGGGCTCCCTTGTCAGCATGACCGGGTAGGGCGCCGGGTTTTTGCTCGTTCCTGGTTTAAGCTTTGCGCTGAGCTTCAGTGCCTTTTCCAGCGCCGACCTCTTCAAGATCGCGGTCGCGACAACGCATGTTCGGCAACGCCATCCTGCTCTCGGTCATGAGCGCCGGCGTGCAATTAAGCCAGGGCAACGCCAACAACCAGACAAGCGGGCTCACGACCCAGCAGACCATCGCAGCGGCACTTGGCCAGCAATTGGGCCAGCTCGGGCAGGAGACGGCGCGCCGGAACATGCAGGTACAGCCGACGCTCGAAATCCGTCCCGGTTATCGCTTCGTGGTGATGGTCACAAAGGACATCGTGCTGCGCCCCTGGGTCTGGCGCGCAACGCAGGGAGGGCGCTGAGATGGCGGTGGGTCTTGGCCCCGAGAACTGGGCCTCGCTCGCACTTTGCGGGGTATTCGTTGGGCTTGTGTCATCGCTGCTCGCGATCGAGCCCGGCTTCCTTCTCATGCCGTTGCTAGCGATTCTCTTGCCACGAGTTGGCGTGCCCACCGAAGCCACGGCGCCGATCGCCATAGCGACCGCGCTCGCGCTGCTCGTTCCGGTGTCGATTGTTGCCGCATCTTCCGGCTCACCACGACGGAGGGCGAACGGCTGATCGGGCGTCTGATCAAGCATGACGATCTTGCCGAGCTCAGAGCTTCCTTCGGCCTGGATGCCAAGGACGGAGCGCTCTCGCACGAGGCGGCAATCGAGCTTCTCTTAAGCGAGGCGCGCCCGATCAAGCTTCGCGACGGTCTCACGCTTCGCAAGGCCAGGGTCATGGGACGCGACCGCATCGAGCTCACAGGCTTTGGCGAGGGTTCGGTACCTGCCTTGAAAGCCCTTGGCCTTATCAGCGAAATCATCGCCTGGCGTTTGCGCGTGTTCGTTCCGCTTGGCGAAGGCTGCGAGGGCATTCTCGGCCGGCTCTTCGAGCAAGCTCCGCCCAGCGTCCATTGATCTGTTCCCTATCTTTCAAGGATTAACTGTCATGGAAAGCGTCGCCGCCAATCTGGCGCAGCGGCTAGCCGAGCGCGCCGAAGCCGTCTGTCATTATTATCTACCGAACGGCGTGCGACGTGGCGCCTACTGGGTTGCCGGCGACGTCACCGGTGCAAAGGGCCGAAGCCTTTATGTTCGTCTTCGAGCCTCATCCAATAAAGCTGCAGGAAAATTTGTGGACGCCGCCACGGGGGAACATGGCGATCTTCTCGATCTTATCCGCCTCAATCGGGGCTTCCCGAGTTTGAGCGAGGCGTTTGACGAGGCCCGCTCCTTTCTGAATGAGCCGCCGAGTCGGGTTCGCAAACCGGCAGCACGCGAAATCCTGAAGGGGTGCGCCCGCAAACCAGACGAAGCCGCAGCCCGGCTCTTTGCTCTCGCTAGCTCCGTCAGAGGCACCATCGCCGAAACCTATCTGCGGAGCCGCGGCATCACCGCCGATCTCGATTTTCCAGCCCTCGGCTTCCTGGCCAACTGCTATTACCGCGCCGAAGGCAGCATCGAGCCCAAGCCCCTGCCTGCGCTCATTGCCCGCGTGACCGATCTTAACGGCCGCATCAC
>JBAVVQ010000279.1:0-2119 GCA_049697375.1 Rhodomicrobium sp. | reverse complement strand
GGCCCGAGCTGGCGCGGCAGTTCGGCGCGGGCGGTTATGTCGGCCGGGCGTCAGGCCGCGGGTTCGATGCGCGCAAGGCGGCGACCTATCCGCCCTACGAGGAGCTGACATTCGACGTGCCGGTCTTGGAAGGCGGCGACGTCAATGCGCGGGTCTGGCTGCGCATCCGCGAGGTCTGGGAGAGCCTTTCGCTGATCGAACAGATTTTGCAGCGGCCGCGGGACGGACCGATTCGGATCGCCATTGAGGGCGGAAGCGCCGGAGATACTCGAGAAGGCCTTGGACTTGTCGAATCATTCCGCGGCGACGTGCTCGTGTGGGTGCGGCTTGATGGCGGCGGCCTCATCGAGCGCTGCCACCTGCGTGACCCGTCCTGGTTCCAGTGGCCGCTCCTCGAGGCGGTGATCGAGGGCAACATCGTCGCCGACTTCCCGCTCTGCAACAAATCCTTCAATTGCTCCTATTCGGGGCACGATCTCTAGGCTCCACGGTTATGCGCAGGCTCATCTTCGAGAACCTGATACGAACTCCGATTACGGAGGCGCCGCCCGCGGCGGATGACGCGGCGCTCGCGGAACTCGCTGCCAACGTCGATCGCGCCGCACGGCGCCGTCTCGGCCGCAGCCTTTCGATCCGCGAGGTCGACGCCGGATCTTGCAACGGTTGCGAGCTGGAAATTCATGCCCTCAATAACGCGTTCTACGATCTCGAACGGTTCGGATTGCGTTTCGTGGCCTCGCCGCGCCACGCCGACGTGCTCATGGTGACCGGTCCCGTGACCAAGAACATGCGCGAGGCGCTGGAGCGCACTTACAATGCGACGCCCAATCCCAAGTGGGTCGTGGCGGTGGGTGATTGCGCGAGCGACGGTGGCATCTTTTCCGGGAGCTACGGCGTGGTCGGCGGCGTGAAGACCGTGCTGCCGGTCGACTTGCATATTCGCGGCTGCCCGCCGCGCCCCGTCGATCTGCTTAGAGGCCTGCTTGCCCTGCTTGAACCGAACGGCGGGGGAAATGCCGGCTTGTGAGCGGCCGCAAACGCCATAAAATCCCATCGCGGCGATCCGCATGATTTGATGCGCTCTTCAGCCGCGATTGGCTCCCTCTCGCCCGCCGGATTAGCTTGCGCCCGAACGCGAGAAGTGAATTCCGTTCAGCAGCGTTGGGTGGCCGCGCCATAATGGCGGGCGCCAGCTTTGGGCGCTGATGAATGGGCCGGTTCGTTGTCGCAGCGTCAAACCCCAAAAACGTGCTGTGGCGTAGATTGGGGGCAAGAGGAACGTATGGCGGCATCGATAAACATCCCGGTCTACAGCGACGCCCTGGTTGTGCTCGGCACTGCGGGCATCATCGTCCCGCTCGCGAAACGCTGGGGATTGAACCCGAGCACGCGCGACACCTGTATTCGCTCGGTGTGAGCGATGCGGTTCCCGAGACCATCGAGGCGAGTTTGCAGCTTTCCGAGGCCGCGCTCATAGGATTCGGCGTGGCTACCGGACCAGTGATTGCATCGATCCACAAGGAGCGAGACAAAATCCGCGCCGAGTTGCAGAAAGCGTGTACCGCGGCAGGATTGCCGACTACCCATGCCATCCGAGCCAAGACCCAGGGCCCTCATAAGTCCATCTGGCATGCTTGCCGGCGTCTGCGACCGTGCCTCGGATCACCTTCAATTGAGTAGGCGCCGGGGCCGAACCGCTCGGCTTTCTTGATGCTATCGGTTCGTCACGAAGGTGGTGCGAGCGTTAGGAGGGTTTCATGTCCGCAGAACTCTTGCGGATGGACCGGCGTCCCCTCAATCGTCCGGTGCAAAACGAGCCAAGATCGTAAACGAAAAGTTGCCGTTGAGGCCGCGCCGCGATGGTAAATCGCTCCATGGTTAACAGGAGCGCGCCGGATTTACTTCCGGCCATAACATCCTTAAAAAGTCGTTTACTCCGCGCGAAGAGAGGAGTGCAGCGCTCTTGGTTTGGACGCGAACGAGGTCACATAACCGATTGAAAACCAAGCGATTTTTATCATTAACAAATTGCCCATTAAATTAAATTCCTGATTACGCACTTGCGTCAGCCGGATTGGGTATGCTATGGAACAAAACAAGAACAACTGATTTGCAACGG
>JBAVVQ010000278.1:0-2339 GCA_049697375.1 Rhodomicrobium sp. | reverse complement strand
ATGTGTGGTAACCCAATTGACGCCATCGTCGACGCCGCAAAGGATGTAGGGCATGCCGTCAGCGATGCGGCAAGCACGGTCGCCAACACCGTCGAGGATGTTGGATCTGGCGTCGCCAAGGGCGTGGCCGACGTCGGCAGCGGCATAATCCAGGGCGCCGAGGACCTCGGCTCCGGCGTTGTCCAGGGCGCCGAAGACTTGGGCTCCGGCCTGTACCATGGCGTCGGCTCGATCGTCCAAGGCAACGTAACCACTGGCCTGGACCAGATCGCCAACGGCGCCATCGGCGCGGGCGTCGACGTGGTTAAAGGCGCCGCCGAGGGCGTCTTTGATGCTGCGACCGGCGCTGCCAAGGGCCTCGGCGATGTGGCCGTGGGCGTCGGCAAGGGCATCCTCGACGTCGGGACGGGCGCGGTGCACGTCGCGGAGGATGCGGGCAAGGCCGTGCTTCATGCCGGCGAGGCGGCCGGAGAAGTGGCCGCTGGGGTGGTCGAGGGTACGCTCGTCGGCCTGACGGACGTGGCCAAAGGTCTTGGTGACGGCGTCTACGATGCCGGCAAGGGCGTGCTCACCGGCCTCTCCGATGTCGGCCACGGGGTCGTCGATGGCGTCAAGGACTTCGGCCACGGCGACATCAAGGGCGGAGTGGAGTCTATCGCCGATGGCGTTATCAAGGGTAATGTCGACGCGGCTGGCGGCGCGCTGCACGCCGCGGGCGATGTCGGCCTGGGCGTCCTCGACGGTGTCGTCGATGTCGGCAAGGGCGCTGTTCTCGGTTTCGGCACGCTGCCGGATCACGGAAATGGCACAGACCTCGGGGCCTCGTTCGGCATCCACTCCGACCACATCGTCGCCAACCCGGGAGATCCGGGACCCGGGCTTGGCGGCATGCACTTCGACCACATCGTCCACCACTAGGCTCGGGCCCAGTGGCGGCAACGCCGGTGGAGCGAAGGGGTTTGCCTCCGCCGGACGACGGGCCATTGCGGTTAGCGCCGCAGTGGCCCTATTCTTGCGCCAGGCGCATGGCCTTCAACCGTGAGGTGCGTTCATGATCCGCAAAGGCAGGGAACAGGATCTGCCTCAATTGCTGGCGATTTCAAAGGCGCTTCGAGACGAGACGCTGACGATGCGCCAGGTGTCCGTGGACGAAGCCAAACTGACTTCGATCTACCGCCGCGCTTTCGATGAGAATGACAAACGCGTGTGTCTGTTCGTCTATGAACGGGATGGCCTGATTGGAGGTGGCCTTCTGGCCGCGATTTCGGAATATTATTTCTCGCGCGAGCTCTGCGCATCCGATCTTTATCTTTATGTCACGCCGCAATACCGCCGGGGCCTGATGGGTGGGATGATTGCCCGGCGCTTGTTCGAATGCTACCGCGATTGGGCGCGTGAAGCAGGCGTGAGGGAGGTCCGGACCGGCGTCTCGACTGGTGTCGCGATGGAAACCGCGCATCGATTTTATACCGCGATGGGAATGATCCATCTTGGCGGCCTCTATAGTTTAGTCACAGACGGCGCCGGCTGATGACTGTCAGCTCAAGAAACGGGCGCGCTGGAGGATGCCGCCGGGGCCGAGAAAGCCCTTGCCATTATGATGGTCGATCTCCGGGACCACATGCGAATGGCTCAGGACCGCCTGCCAATCCGTGATTGGCGGCCGTTCATAAACTCGATTGCCCAGTAACGCTTGGCGGCTATCGGAACCCGCGCAGCCCAGACGAGCCTATGATCCTGCATCTGGTCCATACTCCGAATACGCCCAATCGGGGTTTAACGGCCAATGAGCAATGCCGGAGGGGCCGGGAAAAGCTTCTGAACATGACTTTCGCCGGCTATGAGGAAAGGATGAGAGATCAACTCAGCCGAATGCTTGGGACCGGCGGTTTCGAACCATCGCGTGACATCGCCGCCATCACCGTCAATCGCTGGCCTCAGTGCCGGCCGGCTCGTCTCATGCAGCTTCGCCTCGGAGCGGGAGGCCGCCCTGGCCATGGCCGAGCACCTCGAAGCGAAGCTCAGGAAAGGCTACGACGCCGTTTGAACCTCACGTTCTCTTTTTGTCCGAGTTAGCGTTGTTTGGCGCACAAACCTTGAGGTGCCCCCAACGTCCTGCGAGGCATTCGCCGGCCGGATGGCACAGACGAGGCGGTGAGCTGATCGGCGGGCTCGATGCCAACGCCCGCCGCTGTAGAGCCCCCAACGCCTGCCGCTCGACGAGGCTGCCTGAAAGACGCCTTACCTACTAATTCTGGTCCGTTGCACTATAGCCGATCCTGCGGCAAAGATTGCGAGCGCCGCAGTAATCGAGATGAGAGCCTTTGACAGGGTCCGAG
>JBAVVQ010000277.1:0-7296 GCA_049697375.1 Rhodomicrobium sp. | reverse complement strand
ATGGTCCGGTGAAGGGCGACGGCGCGATCAAACTCGGGTGGGAGGACGAGTTCCTCGCAAGCCGTCCCCAGCGCCGCCGCCAACTTCGCGAAAGCGCCTTTTGTGCTGTCCTCGGCGGACGGCCATGCGGGCGTCTTCACGAAGGCGAAACGGGTCTCTGGCAGCGGCTCCCGCGCAGACCGGACATAATCGGGAATCGCCTGCGCTTTCTCACCGCCCTTCGCCAGAACCTGCGTAACGGCGGCCACGTCTTCGAGCGAGCGCGCAAAGACGCCAACCGTATCGAGCGTTGCGGCTTCTTCCAGAACGCCATCCGTCGGGAAAAGCCCTTTCGTCGGCTTCAACGCGTAAACCCCGCAAAAAGAAGCGGGACGAATGACGGAGCCATTCGTCTGCGTTCCAAGTGCAATGGGAACCATGCAAGCGCCCACCGCGGCCGCCGAGCCGGATGACGAGCCCCCCGGTGAATGCCCGAGATGACACGGATTGCGTGTGCGCGCCGGCTGCATGTAGGCAAGTTCGGTCGTCACGGTCTTGCCCATGATCACCGCCCCCGCCTCGCGCAGAAGCTGGACGACCGTGGCGTCCGCCGGAGGACGGCGCCCTGCGTCCAGCACCGTGCCGTTTTCGGTCGGCATGTCAGCGGTATCGATGATGTCCTTCACCCCGACGGCTGCGCCGGCAAGCGGGAGGCTTTTCAGATTGCCGTGCGCGTCCAGTCTGGTTGCCTGGTCGCGAGCCTGCTGCGGGTCGAGATACTGCCAGGCTTGGACCTCGCTCTCGCGCGCCTCGATTCGGGAGAGGAGGGCGTTGGTATATGCGGAGGCTGTGATCTGACCGGCCTGAATCGCATTGACCGCTTCTAAAGCCGTCAGCTCATGCAAAGACGACGTCATGCGAACGCTCCTGATTTCGACAATCCCAACGTGATGTAAAATCAGGCGCAGGAAAATGCGAGGGGCACGGATTTGCGATCATCTTTCACATCAATCTGAGGCAGAAGGGATAAGAGTGCTTGCATCCCCGTGAGATTTGCGTGATAAGGATTCTGTCCCATGGCGTACGCCATGGGTGAGAGCGGGCGTAGCTCAGGGGTAGAGCATAACCTTGCCAAGGTTAGGGTCGGGCGTTCGAATCGCCTCGCCCGCTCCAATTTAATCAAAGGCTTACGACCCGAAAGCCTCAGACAGCGATCCGCTTCCCGACGCGCCGAGCCATTGCGTCTTAGTCAAGTGCTCAGGCTCCGTCATCAGCGCTCAAGATACTCCTTGTGCAGCGCCTTCACCGCTTGTTCGGCGTCCTTTTCATCAACAACGAAGGTGATGCTGACGCCGCCGGCCGCCTGGGAAATCATCTCCACCGAAATCGCAACGCCGGCGCCGCCCAAGACGCTGAACATCCGGCCGGCGACCCCCGCCGCGTTCACACTGCCGCCAACGGCGCAGATAATCGCTTTGTTCGCTTCGATCGACACCTCTCCAATGTCGGAGAGTTCCTTTGCGATCTCTTCAAGGCGCTCGTCATGGTCCATCGTGAGCGAGACGCTCGCGACCGACGTCGCGATCACGTCGACGCTGACGCCACGCTTCTCCAGGACGCTGAAGATGCGCGCCATGAGGCCGCTTCCCTCGAAAAATTCCGGCGAGGCGATATGGAGCATCGTCACGCGCCGCTTGATCGAAAGCGCCTCCAGAGCAGCGCTTTTATTGGAGCGCTCCGCAAAGGTTGAGACGATCGTCGTGCCCGGAAGCTCGGGCTTGAATGTATTGCGCACCTCGACCGGGATATGCGCTTTCATGGCGGGCATGATGGTTTTGGGATGCAGGACTTTTGCGCCGAAATAAGCGAGCTCGCACGCCTCTTCAAAGGCGAGCTCCGGCACCACGCGTGCTTCGGGCACGATGCGCGGATCGGTCGTCATAATGCCGTCGACCTCTTTCCAAATCTGGATCGCCTCCGCGCCAATCGCGGCGCCAATGATGGACGTCGAATAGTCGGTGCCGCCCCGGCCCAAGGTTGTCACCTCTCTCGCTTTGGTCTTTCCGATAAATCCAGTGATGACCGGCACTTCATTTATTTTCGCAATCGCTTTCTTAATAAGGGCGTACGATGAAGCTAAAGGCTCCGCATTGCCAAAATGGTCGTCGGTGATCATGCCGACGTCCCACGCATTGTACGCCCGCGCTGCTATGCCATCGTTCGACAATTTCGCCGCGACTATCTTTGCGCACATGCGCTCGCCAAACGACTGAAACAGGTCGAGACGCTTCGCATCAAGCGTCACCCCGCGCGATTCACATACCAACTGTTCGAGTTCGTGCAATTCCGGTTCACAGATGTGTCGGCCAATGCCGAGAGCCTCGCTCGTCTGTTCGTGGGTTGAACGAATAAGCTTAAGCGTTTCGCTTCCTGTCCCCTTCGTCGATTCTTCCGCGAGGCGTATCAGGGCGTCCGTGATTTTCGTCATCGCGGAGACGACGACAACCGGCTTTCGCCCAAGAGAGTGTCTGACGACAGAGGCGACGTGCGAAATCGCCTCCGCATTCCCGACTGACGTTCCGCCGAATTTCATCAAGATCATGCGACAAGCATATATGTGTTCTGCTGGCTCACGAAAGTCTACTCCGGGCGCATGCGCCGTTTCTTCACGGGCGGCGTGAGCGGTTCATGCTGAAACCGGACGCGCTGGGCGCTTAACTCCATGCATGTCTGCCTGATTGCTTTAGCTTTAGTGGCCGCGGTCGTTACTGCTGCGCAAGGCCTCCATCCGCCGACTGGTGTTTTTCCTGCATCTATTCCTTCGGCATATCAAGCCCTATCCCGAATAGTGATTGCAGAGCAGTGATCCCAGTTCTAAATTGATCTTCAACAGGGCATCGAAAACAACTGGCTCTGTCCATTATTTTCCAAGACCTATTACCTGGGTATATTTTCCAATGGGAGCCCCTAGCGTCGCATCGCTAGGGGCTTTTGCTTCGCCTGAACAGAGGTTCGGGTACGCACAGGCGCGCGCTGTCCCAAGACATCGGCCGCGTTACTCTCTTAATGTATGCAACGCTTCAGTTCTGCGAGGAGCAGTTCACTCCGAAGCGGTTTGAACAGGACGGGAGCTTCGGCGAATACGGGAGGATGCTGCGATCGCGAATAGGCCGAAAGGGTGATAAATGGCGTTCTTGCCGCCCTAAGCCTCTTCGCGACTGCCTCAGAGGTTTCGTCGCCGAGATTGACGTCAAGCACGGCGGCGTCGCATCCCTGTTTCTCTATAAGAGCCAGAGCTGGCGAGACGCTGCGCGCAGGGCCGACCACTTCAAAACCCGCATCGCTCAATATTTTTGCGATCTCCAAAGCGATCAAGCCCTCGTCTTCCACCACCAGCACTCTTGGGCTTCTGCTGCGAGTGACCCCCTGCATCTTGCGGGTTCTGTGCTTGAACTGAGGAAGCATCGAACTCCTCAAGGACCTTTGCTGCCAAGCAGCGCAAGCGCCATTTCACTCCCGTGGGGGCAAACTCAAAATCAACTTCCCCTTGGAGATTGCTTCGCACAAGATCGAAGGCCACCGTAGAACCGAAGCCCTTGCGGCCAGGCTCAGTAACCAACGGTCCGTTGCTCTCCGTCCAGCTCATGACGAAATTCGTGTCAGGGGCCTTGCGATCAAGCGCCCATTCGATGCGCACATCCCCGGCGGAGCCTGAAAGCGCGCCGTACTTACCCGCGTTTGCCGCAAGTTCGTGCAACACCATCCCAAGGGTCTGAGCGGCCGAGGCTGAAACCACAACTCGCGTTCCCCCAAGTGCGATCCTTGATCCGATGAGTTTGGCGAAGTGCGACAATTGAGAGCGAACAAGCTCTTCCAGATTGGCTCCCCGCCATTCGCTCTTCACAAGCAGGTCTTGACTGGTCGCCAGTCCTCGAATGCGCTCAGAAAAACCGGCGGCCTCTTGCGGATCGACGGTGAGCCGCGCCATCGCCTGGACTGCCGCAAGTAAGTTCTTGGAGCGGTGATTGACCTCGCGCAGCAGCCTTCGAATTTGTTCTTCGCTGCGCTTTCTTTCGCTGATGTCGAGCGCCAAGATCGTTACTCTATCAACGGCCCCCTCGGTCGCCACCGGAGAAGCATATACGAGCCAGGTGCGAGGCTCTCCCGCATCATGCGACTTCGCATTGCTGATTTCTGCCGGGCCGACGGTCTTTCCCGAGAATAGCGCCTCGCAGCAGATCGCGTTTAATCGGTCGCCAACCTTCGGCGACTCACTGCCTAGAGGGTGTTCCCAGTAAGTCTGAGGCGGCCCACCGTCAAGCGCCGCGAATACGTCGTTGATGCGGATACGGCGCAGATTGCGGTCGAACATCCCAAGTCCGACGGGGACTGTGCGGTACAAGACCTCAAGCTCGGCGAGCTGTTGACGCGCCTGGGCCTCGTTTGCGGCAAGTGAAGAGAAGAGTTGAGTGTTCGCCATCGCGGTGGACGCCGACCGCGCAAGCGTCTCCAGCAGCTTCACCGTTTCAGGATCTGGCGCGCGCTTTTCCGCCCAATAGGCGCCAATAGCCGCGAGCGGGTCTTCCACCCGGATTGGCGCCATGACGAGGCTGTTAACGAAGGTTGGCCGGTAGACATCATGCGGAATTCGGGGATCGGCATAGACATCGGGGATGACCGCTGTGCGTTTGTTCAGCATGCACCATCCGGAGATGCAGCTTGTCATCGGAAAGCGCAGCCCGGCCCACAAAGGCGATATCGCCTTTTCGGCGACGTAATGACACCGGTCGCCGTCGCGCAACACAAAGGTCACCCCATCCGCCTCGGCGATCAGGCCCACAGACGTTCGTACGATTTCAACGATTTCATCCAGGCTACGAGCAGCCGAAAGCCGTTCAATGGCAGCGACAAGGCGCAGCCAACGCTCCTGACCCACAGCGCCGCTTTCTGTCCCCGCCGAAGTTCTCGCATCTTGCATAATGAACCCCGCGCGCCGGTTTCTCAAAGCTGACGAGAAAGCTTAGCAATACCTTCGCGGCAAAACAAGAAATGGCGTGGATCTCGTCTCCAGCCGCGGCTCTGTTTTGCCCCGCGTCGAAGGCGGGGATGCGCACAAAAAAATGCCCTGATTCGGCGCCGGAAAACAAAACAGCGGCCCTTGTGCCCTGCGGGACAGCCCGAAATAGCCCGCGGTGGTAGGGTGTAAATCATCGAGATTGCAGCGGCATCCGCACAAAAGAACGGCAATCTCCGAGACAAATACACCCCTGGTGAGTATCATGAAAAGCGACGCCCTTATGATGACGGCGGCCGCGGTGCTGGCGTCGATTCTGATTTCACTGGCCCCGCATATACCCGCGACTTTCGGCTCTTCAGAAGCGCCACGTTTGCTCCACACGTCCAGGCAAACGTTGAGGCTTTGGAATCGCCCCTCGATCGTTATCCAACGCACTGATGTCGTGCTGAACCCGCGCCCCTTGTTTGGCTAAACCCCAGTTCGCACGGCGGAAAATCCCAGCGAAGACAACCGTCCTTGGCCGCCGCAAAATTTCCGGGATGCAGTCACCCACCTCACGCCGCCTCGATCAGGACTAACTTCTTCCTCGATCAGTTTGTTCTCCACCCAGAAGGGCCAAAACGTCCGGTCTTACGAACACGGGAGCGGCGGCAAAGATCTGCGGTGCTGTTTCGAGTTCATTCCGTGTTCCGGCAGCGCGTCGCCGGCCGCCGCAGCCACTGCCCCTGCCAGCGCATCCGCATTCATGTTTGCAGTCGCAAGGTCGAAGCGTGGTCCCCCCTGCAGCCTAAAGGCGCGCGTTTGACCGCCATCCATAAAAAGAGCCGCAAGAATTGTACTTAGCGGCTCAGTATGGGTCCGGGGAGGAAACCTAGACCGTTTCACTATGAAACTGAAACGTAACTGAGGCAAACAGGTTCTTTAACATTTCGCAAAAGGAGGCGCTTTTGACGCAGAAATGTGCATATTTGTGCGTTTCTGAATAAAGTGATCGCTTGAATTTTATAAGTCGCCGGCATGTTTCATGGACGTGTTGTCGCACATGGAGGAAAATTAGGAACTTTACCTTAGCATAAGAGTTACTTGTGCCCTTGGGTTCGTTCTAGGGCGTGTTATGTGCAAGGATTATCAGGTGGTGGTTGCGGGGTCGGCAGATCCTGATCTCATCAATCAGATCATGGGCCTTATTGGGCGTTATTGTGAGGCTAACGGCATCGCTCCTTGGCCGATTGAACTCCGGGACACCTTGTTGGCCGTGGCCGCGCTTAGCCATTTGGAAGCCGGGAAATCGGATGGCGCCGCGGTTGCAAGGGACGCGGAAGACTTTGCCGATGCAGCGCGCGCGAGCTTCCGGGAGGTAACCGGGGCGCCTGCAACACCGATCAGGCCAGCCGCCACGCAGCTTCAACACTAGTACAGCCAGAGGCAAGTTGGTAGCCGCGGGCTCGAGCGAACATGCCAGGCTGCGCGCTCCGTAATTCGAATGGCGGGGCCAAGACCCTAATGTCTGTGTCTTTCGACCGCCCCGCGTTGTCGATCGGCGCGGTGGTGGGTAACTGCTCCCGGGTCTTGTAAACATAAAGAAGAGGGGCGACCTGCTCATGGGTATCTTGCCAGGTTGTGCGGCAGCAGGCAAAATCATCGTGGAGCGTCTCTTCCTGCCCGTTTTCTCCTCGCCAATCAGCAGTCACACCCTAACTTTATAGACTCGCGGCCCATCATTTCTCCCTAAATCGCATGGCTCCGAACACATGATTTCACGGCGAAATCTTCTTCTGACGACGGCGGGCGCCACCGCCGCCCTTTTGAGCGGCGCCGCTGCCGCCGACCGGCCCGGCCTTACTGTCGGAGCGGTCCAATTTGGCACCCTTCATTGGCTTCTTGACGTGATCAAGGAAAGAAAGCTCGACGCCGAAGAGGGGTTTGAGCTTTCCCTGCGCATGGTCGCCACCCCCGCCACAGCAAACATCGCCCTTCTCGGGCGCGAGGCGGACATCGTCGTAACCGATTGGTTCTGGGTGATGCGCCAGAGAAGTCTCGGAGGCGATTATCTTTTCATGCCCTTTTCCGCGGCCTTGGGCGCGGTGATCGTGCCGGGAGACAGCCCGATCAAGAGCGTGTCCGACCTCAGGGGAAAGAAGATCGGCGTGGCCGGAGGCCCGATCGACAAAAGCTGGCTGCTTCTGCGCGCGTACGGGATGAAAAACGGCGCGGGTGATCTCGCGGCCACGGCGACCCCCGTCTTTGCGGCGCCCCCGCTGCTGAACGAGCAGGCGACGGCGGGGCGGATCGACGCGCTC
>JBAVVQ010000276.1:0-6372 GCA_049697375.1 Rhodomicrobium sp. | reverse complement strand
AAGCGCGGATCGACGCTCCGTCGCGAGGCCCTGCCGCGCTTGATCGCGGTGTGGGTCATACCCGCCTCTGCAAGACTTTCAAAGCAATAAAGCCCGTCGCTGATGACCGTGGAGCCAGGTTCCAAGGCCTCCTTGGCGTAGCTCTTGACCGCCTCCTTGTTGAAGGCCGCAACCCGGCGCAGTTCGATATAGAAGGGCTTGCCGTCACGGGTTTCGACGGCGGCGAGAAAAGGGGTCTTGCTCGCAGCTCCGCAGCCAGGCGTCCCCTTCCGTTCGCCGCCAAGATAGGCGTCGTCGATCTGCACATCGCCCTTGAGCTTATAACCCTTGTTGCGGTCCTGCATCGCCGCCATCAGTTTGTGCTTTATCGCCCAGGCCGTATCGTATTTCACGCTCATCCCCTTCTGAAACTGCACCGGATTGCGCGCCATTATCGCGCGTCCTGCCTCGCTTAAGTCTTTGCTCTAAAAGAGATGGCGGAGATGTGAGGGTAATCAAGTTCCGGAAAGGCGAAGCCTTATCCGGGATCGTAGCACATTGAAGCTCGTGCCCTTTTGCGATCCCGGCTCCCGCTTCGCTTGGCCGGGATGACGAAGCTCAGGGCTACAAAGCCACGTTGCGCAGCCGCAGGGAGTTGGCGATCACGCTGACCGACGATAGCGACATCGCCGCCGCAGCAATGATTGGGGAAAGAAGAATCCCGAAAAAGGGATAAAGGACGCCGGCCGCGACGGGGACGCCCGCACCGTTGTAGATGAAAGCGAAAAGCAGGTTCTGCCGTATATTCCGAATCGTCGCTTCCGACAGCCGCCGCGCCCGGACGATCCCCATCAAGTCTCCTTTGAGCAGCGTGACACCTGCGCTCTCCATGGCGACATCGGCGCCCGTACCCATCGCGATGCCGACATCGGCGGCGGCCAACGCGGGCGCGTCGTTGACGCCATCGCCCGCCATGGCCACAACGCGGCCCTCGCTGCGCAGGCGTTCGACCACCTTGCTCTTGTCCTCAGGCAAAACCTCAGCCTCGACCTCGGCGATGCCCAGCTTGCGAGCGACCGCGTTTGCCGTCACAGCATTGTCGCCGGTCAGCATCACGACGCGGATGCCGTCGGCCTTGAGCGCGGCGAGCGCTTCAGCTGTGGTGGGCTTGATCGGATCGGCGATCCCGGCAACGCCTGCGATGCGCCCATCAAGCGCGATGAAGATCGCGGTGGCTCCTTCGTCGCGAAGCCGGTCGGCCGCTGCGGCGAGCGCGCCGGCATCAATGCCAGCCTCCTGCATGATGCGCAGATTGCCGATCACGACACGACGTCCGTCGACGGTGCCGCGGACACCCTTCCCCGCCGGCGCCTCGAAGTCTTGAGCGTTAGCAAGAGCGAGGCCCTTTTCTTCCGCCGCCTTCACAATCGCGGCGCCGAGCGGATGCTGGCTGCCACGTTCCACACTCGCGGCCAGACGCAAGACATCGGCCTCCGTAAATCCGAACAGAGTATGCAGCGCCACAAGCCTGGGCTTGCCTTCCGTCAACGTGCCCGTCTTGTCCACGACAAGCGTATCGACGCGCTCGAGCCGCTCAAGCGCCTCGGCATTCCTGATGAGCACTCCGGCCTGCGCCCCACGCCCAACGCCGACCATAATCGCCATCGGCGTAGCCAGCCCCAGCGCGCAAGGGCACGCAATGATGAGAACGGAGACGGCGGCGACCAGCCCGAAGGTGAAGCGTGGCTCCGGCCCCCAGATTGACCAGGCGACGAAGGCCGCGATGGCGACCGCAATGACAAGGGGAACGAACCAGCCCGCCACGCGGTCGGCAAGCCGCTGGATCGGCGCGCGGCTCCTCTGCGCCTTGGCCACCATCTGCACGATTTTCGCCAGCATCGTCTCCCGGCCGACTTTTTCAGTGCGCATGATGAAGCTGCCGCTCTCATTCATCGTGCCGCCGACGACCTTCGCGCCCGGCCCCTTGGAAACCGGCATCGACTCGCCCGTCACCATCGACTCGTCGACGGTGCTGCGCCCTTCCAGAACCTCGCCATCGACAGGCACGGACTCGCCCGGCCGGACGCGGAGGCGATCACCGGCTGCGATCATTTCGAGCGGAACGTCCCGTTCGGCTCCGTCCGCCTCGATGCGGCGCGCTTGCTTCGGCGCAAGATTCAGCAAAGCCCGGATTGCGCCACTCGTTTGAGCATGCGCCCTGAGCTCCAGAACTTGCCCAAGGAGAACGAGCACGGTAATGACAGCGGCGGCTTCGAAGTAAACCGGGACCGCGCCCCCGCTCGTTCTAAATGCAGCGGGAAATGCGCCCGGCGCCAGGGTGGCGATCACGCTGTAGACCCACGCCACGCCCGTGCCCATGGCGATGAGAGTGAACATGTTGAGATTGCGGGTCAGAAGCGACTGCCAGCCGCGCTGAAAAAAGGGCCATCCGCACCAGAGAACGACGGGCGTCGCGAGCGCGAGTTGCACAAAGTTCAGCGTTTGCGGATCGATGGCGTGGCCAAGGCCGAAGAGATGGCCGCCCATCTCCATGACGAAGACAGGCGCCGCAAGCGTAAGGCCGATCCAGAACCGCCGCGACATGTCTGCAAGTTCAGGATTGGGTTCTTCCGTCGCGGAAGGCAATTCCGGCTCGAGGGCCATGCCGCAAATCGGGCACGACCCAGGCCCAACCTGCCTGATTTCGGGGTGCATGGGACAGGTATAGATCGTCCCTTCGGGGACGGGCGCCGCCGCCGACGCTTTTGGCTCCAGGTAGCGCTTCGGATCGCTTTCAAACTTCACCTTGCATCCGGCGCTGCAAAAGTAATAAGGGCGCCCTTCGTAGTCCGACCCGTGCTTCGCTTTATGCGGATCGACGGTCATGCCGCAGACGGGATCGGTAACGGCGGCGTTTTTTGCCTCTGATGCCGTGCAGGTGCAGGACGCGTTCTTCTGATCTTTATTTATGTAGCGATCGGGATCCGCCTCGAACTTGGATTTGCAGCCGCCACAGCAGAAGAAATAGGGATGGCCATCATGGATCGATTGATGCTTCGCCGTCTGCGGGTCCACTGTCATGCCGCAGACCGGGTCTACGGCCTTGGCGCTCTCTGCTCCCGAGCCGCCGTGGCGATGCAAATCGCTGCCGGTATCCATGATGCGCTCCGCTTGCGTGCGCTCCTGTATACCCCCGTAGGGTACTGCGCCGCAAGGGGAACGGCGCCAAGCGTGCTTGAGGCTGCTCGGTTTCGGCGGCTGGGAACACATCCTGAGAGGCATGCTTGCTTCTGTTGATGGACATACCCTCCGGTGGTACAAGCGTTTCATGCAGCAAGAGATGAAGGAAAAGCGCCTGCAGCGGCTCGCCCGGATCGAGGGGCAGGTGCGAGGCATCGCGCGCATGGTCGGTGAGGATCGTTATTGCATCGACATTCTCACCCAGATCGCCGCCGTGCGGGCCGCCCTTCGCAAGGTCGAGAGCGAGATCTTGCAGAACCACGTGAATACCTGCGTCGAGCACGCGATCACGAGCGGAAACGCCGAAGAACAGCGCCGCAAGGTGGCCGAGCTCATGGAAGTGTTGAATCGCAGTTTGGGCTGATGGAAGGAAGGCGCGTGGATCGATGAGCATCACCATTTATCACAACCCCGCTTGCGGAACGTCGCGGAACACGCTCGCCATGATCCGCCAGAGCGGCGAGGAGCCGGAAGTCGTCGAATATTTGAAAACGCCGCCATCGCGGGAGAGGCTGAAGGAGCTGATTGCCGCGATGGGCGTCCCGGCGCGTGCGCTCTTGCGCGAGAAGGAGACGCTCTATCGCGATCTCGACCTGTCGAACCCGAAATTGTCGGACGACGAGCTTATCGATTTCATGATCGCCCATCCAAACCTGATCAACCGACCGATCGTGGCGACGCCGAAAGGCGTCCGGCTATGCCGTCCGTCCGAGCTTGTGCTTGAAATCCTTACCAATCCAAGCAACGGGAAAGCGGCCGGTTAAATAACTGCGTTTCCCCAGCGCGACGCCGGCAAGCGCAAGAGACGATGTTACGCTATTGTCTTGTGCATGGAGTATAGTCCGCGCAAAGAGCCTAGCGTGATGGCTTCTTGATTGCGATATACGAGCGCGCATATCCATTCGATTAAAAGGGGGCAGCACATGATCGCCCATACCGTCACAGCGTACGATGAAGAACTCAAGTCCCTGGACAGTAAAATCCTGCGAATGGGGGGCTTGGCCGAGCATCAGCTGGCGGCCGCGCTGGGCGCCATAGCGCGCGCGGACCCCGAACAGGCCAGGCAAGCCGTGGCAAGCGATGCCGCCATCGATGTCATGCAGCGCGAGATCGAAGACCTCGCGGTCCACATCATTGCGAGACGGCAGCCGGTGGCTGTCGATCTTCGCACCCTCGTCGGCGCCATGCGGATCGCGGGCGATCTCGAACGCATCGGCGATATGTCGAAGAACATCGGAAAGCGGATCGCAAGTTTCGACGAAAAGGCCTGGCTTTCGCCCATGACGAAAAGCCTCGGCATTATGGGCAATGCGGCTCTGATGCAATTGAAAAGCGTGCTCGACGCCTATTCGCAGCGCGACGCCGCGTTGGCGCTCAAGGTCTGGACGCACGATGAAGACATCGACCGGCAGTATAATTCTCTGTTCCGCGAACTCTTGACCTACATGATGGAAGATCCGAGGACCATCGCGTATGCGGCGCATCTGCTTTTTTGCGCGAAAAACATCGAGCGCATAGGCGATCACTGCACCAATATCGCCGAGGCCGTCAACTATATGGTCAGCGGCCAGAGCATCGCGGACGGCCGATCAAAGCACGAGGCGTTGCCGGAAGACGCATGACGCCTCGGCAGGCGACGCCTGCAATACACCGAAGAGGGAATGGGAAAGGATGCCTCGCTGTCCCCATTCCTCAAACTATAAGGCCGAAACCGGCCCTCAACAGAAAGCGCTTGCCCTTGCAGGATGCAAGCGATGTCGCCCATGGTTCGACAAGCTCACCATGAGGCTAAGCCGTTGAAAGCTCGCCATGAAGGCTAAGCCATTGAAAACACGCGGCCTCATCCTGAGCTTGTCGAAGGATGAAGCCAAGATTTCGTGCTTTTTCAGCCTGTTAGGTCTTGCTGCAGGTGTTGGCAAGCCCATCGAGAAGATTGGTCGCCTCCTCGTCTAGCTCAGACTGTGTAATTCTATCGAAGTCAGAGCCGATCTTTTTCGCCCCTTCCTCCATCTGCTTGTCGAGCGCTTCGAGCTTTTTCTCGTCCTTCTTCTCCGCGGCGGCCGTGTACTGCTCCTGCAGCTTCATAAGGTTGCAGAACTGGGCCAGCTTCCCTTTGTCGCCCTTGATGCCGTCGACGAGTTTCTGCACCTCAGCCTTGCTTGCCTTCGGCGCAGCCGGCTCCGGGGCTTTCTGCTGCGCGATTGCAGACGTAGCCGCAAAGGCTGCACAAACCGCAATGGCGGCGACAAATTTCGTATTCATGAAAGCTCCTGGTCTTTGATGAGATTTAACAGTGGAGGTCAATCGATGCGCGTCACTCTGAGCTGAAACTTGCGTTTCTGTCCTCTCACAAAAGTTGGAATGTCGGCGTTTTCGCGACAAGCCGAGTAAATAATCCGACACAAACTCCCGGCGAGCGGAAGATGCCGGATGCAACCCTAAGCAAACTTCGCTAATGTGGCCAATGTATTGTCATCCCGGCCAAGGGCTTTTCCTTTGTCATCCCGGCTAGGCGAAGCGCGAGCCGGGATCGCAAAAAAGATAGGTGCTTCGATCTGTTACGATCCCGGATAAGGCTTCGCCTTTCCGGGACGACGGCAGCGGCGATCCGTTGGCGCGTCCAGCGAAGTTTGCTTAGTCCGCCGCACGCGCCAGCCGGGCCGCAAGCCCCAGCCTGCCGTGAAATGACGTTTCTCTCAGGCGCACAGTTTCATTGCCATACTTCAGGACCCTGACGCAGACGGGCGTCAGGTCGCCGCTTCCAAGCGCTCTCGCCGCGCCTCTTGAGAGATCGATAATGCGCCCCTTGACAAAAGGCCCCCGGTCGTTGATGCGCACCACGATGCTTCTACCCGTTCGCCTGTTGATCACCGCAACCTTGGCGCCGAAAGGCAGCCTTTTATGGGCGGCCGACACTCCGTTGGGATTGAACCTTTCGCCGTTCGCGGTCACCTTCCCGCTCGAATAGTTTGAAGCGATTCCACATTCCGCCATTGCCGCCGAAGTCGAAAAGCCAATCACAAAGCTGAGCGGAATTATACCGGTGAAGCGAAGCGCCCTCATCCCAGTCATATCCTCAAAAGTTCCAGTGTCAATTGTATCAACATTTGGAACTGTGGAAAGTTCGCGAGATCCGCTAACGATGTTCTTCGA
>JBAVVQ010000275.1:0-2810 GCA_049697375.1 Rhodomicrobium sp. | reverse complement strand
ACCCTGCGACGTCGTCGAAGCGAACCTCCGCTCTTTGGATTTTTCCCCCCACCCCGTCTGGCCGTGTACGGCGATAGACCGCGCCAACGACTTTCCGTTTGAGCTTCTTGGCGGCTTCCACTTTTTCCAAGTTCAAGGGGCTCATCAACGCAAGGATCCGGTGGGTTTCCTTTGCGGAATGCCACTCGACCCCCTCGGGCTCGTCGTCGATATACTCGGCCAAGGTTGAGTTTCTAACCGGCGGCTGAGGCAAATTCCACCAGACCCATTTTCGCCGCACAGACCCCGGGAAGGCTGAAACCGCCTCTCTCAGCGCAGGCGGATGCCAAGCGGGCGACGGCGCTTGCCGCAAAAGTCCGGCATCGGCCAGGATTTCCTTTTGGAAGGCGGCGACGAAGACTCTTTTTCGAGATTGCGGCACGAAGTGAACGGCGTCGATCACAAGAGCGCCGAGCTTGTAGTTCGCGGCTGAGACAGCGCCCGCTATGGTGGCAAAATCCCGGCCTCCGTTGCTTTTCAAGACGCCGTAGACGTTTTCCAGAACGATGACGCGCGGCGCCCGGCCCTCTTGGCGGAGTTGCCGCATCAGATGCCAAAACGGCCAGAACATCCCGCTTCGCTCGCCGCTGAGCCCCGCCCCGCTTCCGGCGAGAGAGAGGTCTTGGCAAGGAAAGCTCGCCCAGGCGAGATCCGCCCTGCCTGGCAGGTCGTCGGCTGTAACTTGCCTTACATCTTTGACGGCAAGCGCGCGACCGCCGTGGTAAGCTTTGTAAACAGAGGCTTTGACCTCGTCGAAATCGTTGGCGAATGTGCAGGTCCAGTCCGGCCCGAGGCCGATCCCCGCCATGCCGCCGCCTGCGAAAAAGTCGTAATATGTAAATCCCATCGCCGATCCGAATAAGGAGCAAGTGCTTCCGGCTTATAACAAGAGAGGGTGGCGCAAGAAGGGAGCGGCGTGTTTTGCACAAAACCTCTAGCCTCAGCGTTGCAGCTTTGTCACAGCAAGGCGGATTAAAGCGGCCTTGCAACTTCACTGCGCCGCACCGTATTTTCTGGACAGCCTGACGAGCTCGACCTGGGAGAGAGAATGGCCGCCGCCGATCCTAACGAGGACTTCTACAAGAGCCTGAGAAAACCCAGCATCGCGGCGGAGATCCTCTCCGAGGCGCTGCCCTACATGCAGCGCTACGATCAAGCGACGGTCGTCATCAAATATGGCGGCCACGCCATGGTCGACGCGAAGCTTGCCGAAAGCTTCGCCCGTGACATCGTCATGCTCGAACAGGCGAGCGTGAAGCCGGTCGTGGTGCATGGCGGCGGCCCGCAGATCGCGAGTTTGCTCGGCCGGCTGGGCATCAAGAGCGAGTTTTCCGCCGGGCTTCGCGTGACCGACGCGGCGACGGTCGAAGTGGTCGAGATGGTTCTCGCGGGCACGATCAACAAGCAGATTGTCTGCCAGATCAACCAGCTTGGCGGCCACGCCTGCGGCATCTCCGGCAAGGATGGCAATCTCCTCAAAGCGAAAAAACTGACAAGAACGACGGTTGATCCCGACTCAAATATCGAGCGCGTGGTCGATCTCGGCTTTGTCGGCGAGCCGGAGGAGGTCAATCCTCGCATCGTGCAGGTGCTTGCGGCGAACGAGTTTATTCCTGTCGTCTCGCCTCTCGGCCTCGGACGCGATGGCACAACCTTCAATATCAACGCCGATACTTTTGCGAGCGCCCTTGCGGGGGCGCTCAAGGCGAAACGCCTTCTGCTTCTCACCGATGTCGCAGGCGTGCTCGACCAGAACAAGAAGCTCATCCATCGCCTGACCGTCTCGGAGGCCAAAGCGATGATAGCAAACGGCGCGATCACGGGCGGCATGATCCCCAAGATCGAAAGCTGCCTGAGCGTGATCGAAGAGGGCGTGGAGGGCGTTGTCATTCTCGATGGGCGCGTGCCCCACGCCGTCCTTCTCGAACTGTTCACCGAGCATGGCGTCGGCACCCTGATCGAACGCGATGCCGATGGCTAGCGCGAGGCGCAGCGCCGGTGCCTCGGGAGCCTTCGCCGGGACGCGGCTGTGGATCTTCGATCTCGACAACACGCTCTACCCGGCGGAATGCAATCTGTTTGCGCAGATCGACCAGCGGATGTCCGCTTTCATCCAGGATTTGCTCGGGCTCGATCCTGTGGCCGCGCGGAAGGTGCAAAAAGATCTCTACTACGAGCATGGCACGACGCTGTCCGGCCTCATGGCGAAGCATGATGTGAAGCCGGACGCCTTCATGGATTTCGTGCATGACATCGATCTTGCCCCCGTTTCGCATATGCCGGAGCTGGCGGCGGCGATTTCGCGGCTTGAGGGGCGGAAGTTCATATTCACGAACGGCTCGGCGCGCCATGCCGAGCGCGTGGCCGGGAAGCTCGGCGTGCTCGACGCGTTCGATGGCATTTTCGACATCGCGGCGGGAGGTTACGTGCCGAAGCCCAGGCGCGAGTCCTTCGCGCGCTTTCTCGATTTTTGCGCGGGCGGAAACTGCAAGGCCGCCATGTTCGAGGATTTGCCGCACAATCTCGAGGCGGCCCATGATCTCGGCATCGTCACCGTGCTGGTCCGCTCAAACTATGACGATCATCCCTCGCAGCACGCTCTCAAGCGCGCGGAGGCGCTTCCCCGATACATCCACTTCGAGACGGACAACCTAACGGATTTTTTGAATGAGGTCGTCTTGGCGGGCGAGTGCGGGGATTGAGGAGCTAAGAAAGCTAAGCAAACGGTTTTTCCACGCGACTCCGATACGACCGTTACTCAATGAGCACTT
>JBAVVQ010000274.1:0-1620 GCA_049697375.1 Rhodomicrobium sp. | reverse complement strand
GATCTTGGCCTTGTCGCCGTCTTCGCCGAGATAGAGGCGGTGAACCGTCATGGTTTCGCCGTCGTGAGAGACGGATACGCGGAATAAGATCGCCGGGAAATGGCCCTCGCGTTCCGAGCACCAGAGCTGCGGATGGAAGCGCACGGCGTTATGGACGGTCGCCCAGTCGATAACGACGCCGCGATGCTGTTCGAAATAGACCTGCCCGAGCGTTCCGGGGATCGCTTGGGCTTCCGTCCACAGCTGAAAAGCCCTTTCCCGTTTTCGCTTCAGCGCCGCGGCTTGATCCTCGTCTGTGTCCTCTTCCTCGGCAGCAGGGCGAGCGCTCCGCGCGGCGCGAACTGGCGGCTGAGGTTCCTTGCGCCCGAGAAAATCGGCGATCAGGTCCATTGCGCCTGGAAAATCGAGGCCTTTGACTTCTTGAATGAGCTGGATGAGGTCGCCGCTTCCGCAGCTGCAGATCCAGCGCGTCTTCGAGTCGTCCCAACGCCAGGAGGGGCGCCTGTCCTTATGTCCAGGGATGGGGCAGGTGATGTGCGAGGCCTTTTTCCGCGGCGGCCAGGAGATCCCGAGCCAGCGCAGGAGTTCGAGTTCCCGGCCGCGCAGGCTGGATTTCGCCTCCTCGACAGAAAGGCGCGGCTTGCTCAAGACAATAGGTTTCTCATCCGCGTGCTTGACGACGCGGCCGGAATTCCCGCTCATGGCCTGTCCGATCTGCTTTGGATGACCCTCAAGCCTTAGCCGGGGCTTGGGGTTTCCATCCTCAGCGCTTTTTGCTCGCTATGGGCGCCGGTATTCCGGCTTCGTCATTGAACGCACACAGAATCGGGGTCGGCCGGACGCGCCTCGGGACCGAAGGGGCGTCCGCAGTGTCGAATGACCTCTTCCACCGCCGGGCAGAGGCCCGCTTCGTGGAAGTCGGCGAGCGTCAGATAGCCGCCGGTTCCTTTGCAAAAGCGCAGCGCCGCGTCGATGCCAAGTCGCCTCGGCACCGCATTCGGATTGAGCGGAAAGACATGCGACAGCCAAGGCGCTGTGACGCAAAGCCGGTCGGCGAACTGCGTGCGGGTTTCATCTCTGCTTCGAAGGTAGGTTTCGAACTTCCGGGTGAGCGGCGGCGCGTCTTGCGGCACGTCCTTATCGATCCTTTTCTTCCTGGGAGCGTAAGGACGGCACAGGCCGGCGAGGTCCTCCCAGTTGAGGCGTCCCCCGGTTGCATCGCAGACCGCCTGCAAGGTCCGCCTCGAAAAGAACTCCCGTTTCCGGTCCGAGCGCTTCGGGAACAGCCGC
The DNA here is from genome assembly GCA_049697375.1 of Rhodomicrobium sp. GTDB lineage: Bacteria > Pseudomonadota > Alphaproteobacteria > Rhizobiales > Rhodomicrobiaceae > Rhodomicrobium. The sequence goes on along the minus strand of JBAVVQ010000274.1, from coordinate 330 downwards.
GTCAGCGTGTAAGCGCCCACGCCCGCGCGTTTTCCGAACTGCCTGCGGGTCTCGCCTTGGGCTTTCAGAAAAGCCTGGAACTTGACGGTGAGCCTCTGCGCCGATGGCGGCGGCCCGCCGCCTCCGTCGCCGCGCGTGTGGGTCAGGCTTGCTCTTCGAGGAGAGACGTCAGTCAAGCCGCGGCGCAGCGCGCGCGGTCTAAGTCCAAGGTCACCCGTTTCGGCTGGCCTATGTTGTCGCCCGGAAGCTTTCGATCTTGCGTTCATGACTGACTCCCCCTAACAGGAGCTACCCTGCGTTATATATTACCTATCAGTCAAGATATTATGG